>CAZSON010000080.1:8994-11881 GCA_964608375.1 uncultured Desulfobacter sp.
CCGCAGCATTTTTTGTATTTTTTTCCACTTCCACATGGACAGGGGTCATTTCGTCCCGCTTTACCTGCATATTGGTTTGATTTCGCCTTGCTGTCGGATAATCCCGGAAATAGCTCAGACCGCATTTTACCCAAAGACCGGCCCGCTTTCTGATCCAGCTCAGCGATATGCTGATAGATGGCCTCAACTTCCCTGGGCATTTTCAACTGCTCGTAAATCTTCCTCGCCTCATCCAATTGGGCATAGGCATCACCATATTGGCCCTTGCTTTCCAATACGTGGCTCAGGTTCGAAAGCACACCGGAAATACCCAACGGATGATCCATTTTTCGAAGCAGGGATAGCGCATTTTCAAATTCTTCCTGAGCTTTATCCAATTGCTGGGTTTGGTAATATAGCGTTCCGAGATTGGAAAGCAGGTTGGCTTCCCCCTCCAAATCTTCTTTTTTTCGGAAGTGCTCCAGAGCGTCACGATAAAGCCGTTCAGCCTCGCCATAATTTTTTTGCTCATATTGAAGGAGGCCCATCTGGGACGCCACATTGGCCACACCCATTAAATTGTCCACTTTTTTATAGAGATCCAGGGCATTTTGATAAAAACGCATGGCAGAATCCAATTGACCCCTACCGCGTTCCCCATGTCCAATGAGTACAAAACATAAAGATTCTTTTTCCTGGTGACCGATTTTTTTAAAAACTTTTAATGCGCGATTAAAGCATCCCAGCGCTTTTCCCCATTCTTTTTTTTCGGAATAGAGCTGCCCCAAATCTATCTCCGTATCTCCCTCCCCGATCAGATATTTGAACTTTTGGAACCGACTCAATGCATCTTGATAAAATGTAACTGCCTCATCATAATGTTTTTGGGCGCGCCGGACATGTCCCATTCGAATGATCTGTGTCACTTCGTTGATTTCATCCCTCAATTCCCGATAGAGGTGAGAGGCTCGCTCAAAAAATCCGATCGCCTCATCTGATTCCCCCTGGTCCCCTTTTACAAGGCCCAGATTCGCAAGTTGGGCAGCTTCGCCTTCCGGGTTGCCCAACTCTCGATACTTCTCTAAAGCGTTTTGAAATGAACGCATCGCCAAATCTACCTTTCTTTGAGCGTACAATGTGTGGCCGACATTTGCGTGGCGCTGAGCAGCTTTCAACGGTTCCCCCATCTCCTCTTCCAATTGCGCTGCCTGCTCGTATGCTTGAATGGCCTTCTCAAAATTCTGTTCCGCGAAATAGACATGACCGAGGTATCCAGACTGGTTGGCTTGGGATTTAAGATCTGCCAGTGTTTTATATATTTCCAGAGATTTTAGGTGGAATTTTTCCGCTTTTTTAAAGTCGCCGTTTGCATAGGCGGTATGCCCCAAATTCGCCCATTGGGCTGCTTCGCCTTTCCGACCGACCTCTTTGTTCTCATTGGATAACTTTTGGAACATATCCAACGATTCCTGATACAAGTTTTCTGCTTTTTGAAGTTGCTTGGATGAAAAATAAATATATGCCAATTGGCTCAACTCATCGGCTATCAGTTCCGCCTTGTCCATTTTTCGAGCCAGGCTTAAGGATTCCTCCATCGCTGCCCTGGCAATATCGATCTCTCTAACTGAAAAAGCGGCCTGCCCTTTCAGTAGAAATGCATGCTGAAGGTCAGATAGATTATCTGATTTTTTTAGCAGCTCAATAGCTGTATCGAGTGCTTCCAAAGCTTCACGGTGACGATTGCGGGACTCACGAATCTCTCCGAGGGTCATAAGAAGCCGCGTTCGAAGCTGGTCTTCTCCGTCATCGATTAAATTCAGCGCTCTATCCAGCTCCTGCTCACAAATATCGGCGCCACCCATATTCAATTTTGTTTGATACGCGGCTAGGACGTGAGATGCATTAAATTCAGGATCCGTAATACGAAATAACCCCAATGAATGGTATAGTGCATCTGGATAATGATCGGACTTATTCAAAAGGCGCTTTTTTAGATATTCCACCACCTGTTTATCGCTGGAAACAAAATCTCCGGACCCGGCCCCTGTTGCAGAAAACATGCGTGGATACGACAGCCGGAAACGGCCCTTAAAATCCTGCTCCAGTAAATCTTTCAACTCTGATGATTTTAAAGTTTTCATCAACCGATCTTTGCTCTTTCCGGTTATCTCCGAGAGCATTTCAAGATCAACCGGATGGACCAGGTGAGCCAGTATCTGAATCAGCTCTCCCTCGAGGCTATCGGTCTGGCAATAAGCTGTGTATCGCTCCTTAATTTTAGCTGCCCTGTTTTTTAAGGTGCCATCTAGTAGTATACGATTTGAAGGTGAAAAGTCCGATTGCTTTGCTAAGACATCCTCCTGATCCTGGAAGATTATCAATTTGACCCGTATCGGCATCATACGCAACAGCATCCGAAAAAAATCAACCAGCACCTTGTCAAGCATGGCTGTTCGGGGTACAATAGATAAAATTATCCGTTCTTTAGCATCTAGCCCACGAGAAAGAAATCGAATAGCTTCCATAAACCTTATTTCAAGCGGTCGGATGTCCCGCTCAATCAATAATTGCAATTGGTTCATCAATTGGGGCTCTTTACTAACGACATCATTCCATGAGCCGAAACCGGCAAACGCTTGTCCAAAAACGGTTTCGTGAAGCCATCTGTAAAGAAAATGTCTGGAATGTTCATTCCCCCAGATCTCATACCGAAACACTAGATTCTCTTTTGCCCGGGATGCCATAGACATACCATCATCTAAAAGCCTGTATAGACCGCCTTCCTCAGACCCAATAACCATATATATCTTTTCCGTATCTGATTTGATAAACTCGGACAGGATCTTCAGTTTTGATTCCCAATCCTCGACATTCAACATCTCCATTAAATCACCTCTTTTGATATTTT
>CAZSON010000081.1:0-11761 GCA_964608375.1 uncultured Desulfobacter sp.
TTTTGAAGAAGATAATTACCGATATTGAAAAGAGCGTAAAATCACAGGTAAAGCTTCGAAAAGAGTTTCAGATGCTGCTGACGATTACCGGGATTGGTGATATTTTGGGACTTACCATAATGCTGGAAGTAGATAATATAGACCGTTTTCCAAAAGCTGGAGACTATTCTTCATACAGCCGATGTGTAAAAAGCGAAAGATTTTCAAATGGTAAGAAAAAAGATCAAAATAACAAAAAGAACGGCAATAAATACCTAAGCTGGGCATATGTAGAAGCAGCAAACTTTATGATCAGAAATAGTGATAGGGCGCACAGATTTTATCAGAAGAAAAAAGCCGAGCGAAACGGTATTGTTGCAATCAAAGCATTGAGCAATAAGATCTGCAGGGCATCGTATTTTATCATGCGTGATCATGTACCGTTTGATGAGGACATGCTTTTTCGTTAATCGGTTTGGGTGCGGCAGAGAGCCGGTATAGGGGTTGGTATAAAATCCATCAGACTTGATTGGTAACTGTTGCACCCATATCAATATATCAGGCAACAATAGTTTTTTATCCTGATTCGCCTATGCCGTGAGTCCATAAGGGGCTGGCTAATAACCATAAGATCTGTGACACCTTCAATTGAACACGGTATGCCTGCATGCCTCTGGAGGGGCACCGAAGATTTTCTGGGGTCCGAATGCACCAGGGGTTGTGACTCAAGCATTGCGCTTGATCACAAAAAGCCTTAAACCTGATGAGTGACCCTTTATAAAAGATTATTCAAAGGTGATAACAATATTTTGGAGGCTATATGTCACTTTTGTCACATTTTGCTGCGCACCAATTCAACATCTTTTGATGGTATCCAGCATCGCCGCTCATCCGGCAACTCAATGTAACACCATTTATTACGCTTCTCAACCAGCCAGAATTCCGTACCGGTATGAAGCGGCTCCTTGAAACTGGGTTCATAGGTTTCACTGTTGCCTTTACGGGCAATAACGTTATCGCTGATCACCACCCCGGGCTTTACCGTGCGCAAATAATTGAATTCGGCAAAAAGTGATCCGGCAAAAATCACCGAAAGGGTTATCGAAGCGACAAGGCAAACAGATAGAAACGATTTTCGCGCAAACAGCCGGGCTGCCGCAAAAATCCAGAGAAGTCCGTACCCACACCCGAAAATAACAACACGAATCCGTGTTGGAATATCATAATGCCAGAAGAACAGGGTTTTCAAGATCCGGGTTTGTTGTTTCTCTTCAATGCGATCCTTTCGGAATGTGCGGGCATAATTCAGGTTGTGCTGAAGATTGACGTCATTGGGCATATATTGCTGTGCCCTCCGGTAATTCAGAATGGCACGTCCCAAATCATTTAAACGGAAATAAATATTGCCAATATTATAGTACAATTTGCCATTCTGGATTTTCCCCTCATTTATAATCCGTTCGTACCGAATGACTGCTTTCCGATACAGATCCTTGGCCTCATCGGGACGGGTTGCCGCCAGCTTGTTGGCACTGTGAAACATTTCGTTGGCCTGATGATAGTTATTTACAATTTCAGCGGAATCGATGGAAGCGCCAAAAAGCCGGGGAATAAAGAGGCAACACAGAACCACCGCCACGGCCTGAGCCCTGAGAAAGCGTATCCATCCGATTTTTCTTGTTTCCACGTGTTTCATTTCAGTTTTTTCTCAAATGCTTTTGCCAGATCAAATGCCTGACGGACGAGTTCCGATGCATTAATATTCCGGGCCCCTGCATATCGTCCCGCATCACATTGATCAAAAAGAAATCTCAACCTGTCAAGTGTATCGGAAGCAATTCCCTGTTCGACAAGCAAACTTTTGATATCGTTATATGTAAGTGCCCTCCCGTAGGGGACCCTTAGTTTCTCTCCCAGATACATCCGTAAGGCATCGAGGATGATAATTACCGCTTTTTGTTCCGATTCGATTTTTTTCACTTTTCTAAGTTCAGCTGACAGTTTGCGAAACGCTTTTCGAGCCATCACGGATAAAGGATCCGAATGCATTTTTCGATGCGCACGCACACTGACCAACAGAAGCATATATATCATCGGGAACCCGATAACACCGCAGAGCCCGACCGGACTGACAAACCACGAAACCGGTCCGAATGACTGATTTTCAAGCACACTGCTATCCTCGTAATTATAGGCAATTCCTTTCGTCCATGTTTCGAGTTCATTCGTCGCTACACTTTTTTCGGCAGCACCCTCGGCATCGCTCGCCGTTACGATTTTGGCCGCTTTCACGAATATAGGAATCGCACCCGTTCGCGCGATTTGATACGTGCCGGAACGGGTGTCAAAATACGGAAGCTCAATAGGAGGAATCTCCTTGATATTCGGTGTGAGCGCCCGTATCGTCTGGGTGAAGACCTTGGTGTTCCCCGACATTTCGCCAACTGCCCGTTCCTGGGGGATTTTGAAACTGTTCCGGAGATTCTGTTGCCGTGATAATGGTGGCAGATTGACGTGTTCCAGGTAATCCGGCCCGCTCAATGTAATTTTGAGCGTAATGGGATCGCCAACACTTATTTCTGTGGGAGTAGCTTCCGCCCGAATTTTGTATTCCCCGATGGGTCCCTCGTAGTTTGACGGTCTGCCTTCGGTTGGCACATCGGAGACGCTCAGGACAAGCTCGTTTGAAGGGATTACCACTTTCCGGTAAATCCCCTGCTGATGTCCCCCGAAGAAATCATCATTGAAAAAATTGGAAAAAAAATCGTTGCCGAAAGGATTTCTCGCCTTTTTATAACCGGCCAGCGCTTCACACGCAGCAGTTGCCGGTCCTATCGAGAACTTACCCGCTTTACGGGGGATAAGAATTTTTTTAAAGGTGATGGTTGCAAATTCTTTCCCATCCATTCTGCCCTGACCTTTTTCACCGATAACCTCTCCATCCCCCAGAGGGATTCGGTAAAACTGGCTTCCCGTGCTGGTATCAACATGCGGATCGCTAAAATAAAAGGTATCCTTTTCGTTCAGCAGCGGCAGGCTCATGTTGAATCCCTTTACACTCTGAGCGAGATACAATACCCCTGTGAGCACGACCGGTTCCCCCACATAACAGCGGCTTTTGGAAAGTTGGAGTCGAAGCTTGAAATCATCATTTTCCGAAGGTTTTTCAACCGTAATCCCAACAGGATTCGTCCAGACTGTTTTGCCTTCCACCTCTACCTTAATCGCGGGAATCGTTAACCGTCCGGAATGTTTTGGGACCAGCTGATATTCGAAAACATAACCATATCGAGTATCCTGCGTCACACGACCATTGACAATTGTCATGGACCGACTGCTGTTTCGCTGGCCACCTCTGAAATTTACATCAAACTCTTTAATGCCCGACAGGTCCGGCTTCTCCGGTTTTTCACTTCCGGACACCTGGATCTGGAACGTAAACGGCTCCCCTTCAAATACCGTCGAACGTTCGACAACAGCACTGGCCGTAGCGGACGCAGCAACGGCCTTCGTCCCGGGGAAAAAAAGAAACACCAAAAAAAAGAGCGCCATTATTCGATGCATGTATTTTTCCATTACCAATCCCTGTCGACGTCCTGGTAGCCACCGCTTGAAAATTTATGTCTTGCACGTTTGTTCTCTTTTTCCTCATTCAGAATATTGTGTGCATCATCCGGAAGCTGAGCGACGCCTGCCTTTTGCTTTTCATCCTCAGGGCGTTGATTTTCTTTCCCGGGTGAACTTTCTCCCGACTGCCCCTGCGGCTTTTGAAGCTGTTGTTTTTCACCCGGTTGCTGTTTAGGCTGAGACTTCTGCCCCTTCGGGTGCTTGTTTTCATTCATTGACGCAAGGGCCTTCTTAAGCGCATCCAGTGATTGCTTCTGGTGCGTCTCCGCCGTTTCTGTTCGACTTTGTTTCAGCTGATCTATCGCAGAAGTCTGAGCCCCAGCCGATTCATCCAGATGTTTCCTGACCGGGCCGGTCTTATCCGTCGCCGGGGACTTCTGAGCGGCCATGCTTTCAGACAGGGTTTTTGTTTTTTCTTTCAGATCAGTCTGCCGTGTTGCCATATTCTGAATCTGGTCGAACAGCTTTTTTGATTTCCCATTTTTTTGCGCTCCCGCTGTCGCATTTCGGGATTCATCCAGAAGCCCCTGCTGCTTTTCGATCAGCTCCTTTATCTGGTCAGCCACTTTTTGCTGCTCCTTTTGCTGTTTTTTTGCTGCTTCCTCCTGTTTCTTTTTTTTATCGAGAATGGATTTCATCATCAACCGAACCATCTCGATATTTTCTGCGGCTTCCTTCAATTCGGGATTCAGTTCAAGAGCTTCCTGAAAATGGCGGATACTGGTCCCGCATGCTTCCAGCGCCTTGTTCAGATCACTGTCCATCTGACGTTCGGCCTTTCGAAACCAGCAGAGGCCCATATTAAATTTACTGCTTGCCTCAAAAGCAGTATCCTTGCTTTTTAACGCCGCCTGTTCAAATGCATTTATTGCCTTTTCATAATCCTTTTTCTGGTAATAAGCAGCCCCCTTGTCAAAGTAGATGCGGGGGGATTCCGGGAGGTTCACCGTAGCCTCTTCATAAGCTTCTATGGCCTTATCATAATTTCCGGCAGCATAAGCGCGATTTCCTTTTTTCACCAAATCCCGGGCGGTATCCGAAAAGGCTGTCAGCGGTACCAGGAGCATGCCGACAGCGGCTATTATGAAAACGATTCTGTTAAACATGATTCTTTCGTTCATTTATCAAAAGTTCACAACAGAGCATCAGAAACGCCACACCGAGAAACAGCTGAAATTTTTCCTCGTAACGCTTGATGGTTTCCGATTTCAGTTTTGTCTTCTCGGCAGTGGCAACCAGACGGGTATAAACGTCTCCGAGATCAATGGTGCCGGTCGCGACATTCAGATATTTCCCTCCAGGTGTCGCATTTACGATTTTGCGTAATGTGTCGCCATCTAGTTTTGTCCATACCTCCTGACCTTTATATTTCAAAAAGGTTTTGTGGCCATCCGGAGTTATCACAGGAATCCGCTTCCCTTCATTTTCATCTCCAATACCGATGGCGATAATACGAACGCCCCGTTCTCCTGCTTTCTTTGCCGCTTCAACCGGAAAACTGTCATGGTCCTCGCCATCGGTAATGAGAATAATATCCTTGAACTCTTTCACCTGGTCATCAAAGACATCTGTTATAACCTTCCGAATGGCATCACCGATCATGGTCCCTCCGCGCGTGATGCTTTCCGTGGACACATCACTCAGCATCATCCGGAAGAAGCCATAATCCAGCGTCAGAGGGGATTTTACCACAGCGGTTCCTGCGAAGACGACGAGTGCGATACGATCCCCTTTCAACCGTTCCACACAGTCAGAGATTGCCAGTTTGGATCGTTCCAGACGATTGGGCACCAGATCTTCGGCCAGCATGCTCCGGGATACATCAAGAAGAAAGACGACATCTCTTCCGCTTCGTTCAACGGTTTCCGCTTTCGGATTCCATCCCGGCCGCGTCATGCCCAGAATCACAAAAATGAAGCTGATCAGGATCATCGCAATCTTCCACCGGCGCTTTGTTTTACTGACATGAATGCTGAGCCTGTCGATCATCCCCGCATCCACAAAAATTTCAAGCGCTTTTTTTCGTTTCCGGGACGCGTAAACATAAGCCGCCACGAGAACCGGAAGCGCCCACAACAGGTAAAGCATTGCAATATTATGAAGGCTTATCGCACTCATGGGATTTTCCGAAATACGGTACAATTGAACAGCAGTTCAAACGCCATAAAGACAATGCACGCCAGAGCAAACGGCAAGAACGCCTCCTTGTAATCCACAAACCGAACAGATTCGATTTCACTTTTTTCCATTTTATCAATTTCCTCGTAAACCGCTTTCAATGCACCGGCATCTTCCGCCCGTCGAAAAAAACCACCTGTTTTCTCCGCGACATCTTTCAGGGCACGGGTGTCAATCTTGTGGCCTATCGGCATTTTGTATATCCCGAAAGCTGTCTGAACAGATGTCACGGCCTCGTTGCTGCCGATGGCAATCGTATAGACCTTGATTCCCCATTGCTTTGCGAGCTCTGCCGCCTGAAGAGGATCACGCTTACCGAAGTTATTTTCCCCATCGGACAGGAGAATGATGATCTTGCTTTTTATTTCGTAGGAACTGTTTTTTGCTTCCCGCTGTTTTGCGATTGTCTCGCCCGCTGTTTTCAGCCGAGCGGCCGCAAGGGCAAGCGCGTCTCCAATGGCAGTTCCGTCCTCTTCACGAACCTGCACCAGCTTTACGCTTTCCAGAAAAGGCGGCAAGGCTCCGTGGGCAAGAGTAAGCGGGCAGATAGTATCCGGATAGCGCGCGAACGAAATCATTCCAACAAGATCATTGGGCCTGCCGGGAAGATCATCACCGTTCCCCATCAAAAACTCTTTGAACACCTTTTTCACAACTTCAAGCCGATTCATGCGCTGCCCCTGGTATTCCATTTCAGCCGCCATACTGCTGGAGCGATCGATAACCATTTCAATAGCAACCCCTTTACTGACATCCCGAATCTGCTCACCTCCGATCTGCGGTCTGGCCAGCGCGACAATCAAGCACACAAGTGCCAAAATACGCAGCATAAAGGGAATACCGGATAGCTGTTGGCGTATGGAACGTCCCGCTTTCGAGGCATGCCGGGTGGATGAGAATTTAAGGGTTCCGCTCTTTTTCGTCAGCCATTTCCGCATCAGCGGCAAGACCGGTATCAACAATAAAAGCAAAAATGCCCATGGGGATTCAAAATGCATAGCGTGGAATTAACTACTCCTTTTCATCTTTTTGTTTCGTCCCGATGATAAATTCCCTGCAACTGTCAAATGTATTCCGGATATCCGTATCATCCGGCTGATGCCGGGCAAATTTTACCAGATCACAATGGGTCAGAAATTTGTTCAGCAACAGGCAGTATTCATCGGGAAACCGTTTCCGGTTTTCCAGGCCCGCCAAAAATTCTTCGGTTGTCTGTTCGGGCGCGTGAATGCCAAAACGGTTTTCAATGTAGCGCCTGAGAATATCCGAAATCCGGTGATAAAATAATTTTACGTCGCCTTTTTCGATCAAATTTTCCGCGATCAGCTGCTCCAGCTCACTGAAAGCAAGCTCGTGCGCCGGGATTACCTGCTCCAACATTCCCATTTTCGACTGTTTGTATTTTCGAATACCGATAAACACGATAATTCCGGCAACCAGGAGTACTATCGCGATGGTTCCGGATACAATCCATATCGTCCAGGATTTCGGCAGATCAACGGGCGGGAGGATATCATGAATTTTCATTGCCTCCAGTTTTTCCGGCAACAGAGACGTCACGGTTATGGTAATCTTTTCTGTTTCTATCGTATGCGGGTAATCCTCTTTTTCTCCTTTTTTCCGGAATGTCACTTTCATGGGCGGAATGTTGTAGTCTCCGGAAAGAAAAGGTTCCAGAATGTATGAGCGCTCAACTTGTATTTTATTACCTGTGACAAGGCGGGGCTGGGTGGTGTGATAATCAACAATGCCAAATTGCTCCAGTTTTGCGCCGAAGCCCGGCAGTTCAATTGCATAATCTTCATCCGATATTACACGGATGGTCAGATTCAAACGATCCGCAATTGTGATCGTTTTCTTATCGACATCAACGTCCACTCTCACAGGGCCCCGTTCAACTGTTTTATGAATGCCGGTATCTTCTTTTTTTTCTTTCTTCGCGGGAATCGTTCCGGAGTTACACG
Organism: uncultured Desulfobacter sp.; assembly: GCA_964608375.1. GTDB lineage: Bacteria > Desulfobacterota > Desulfobacteria > Desulfobacterales > UBA2156 > UBA2156. The sequence continues at coordinate 7,749 of CAZSON010000081.1, forward strand.
AAACCCAGGTTACCAGGCAGGCAAACAGCAAGAGCACCGTTTTGAATATTATGAAATTATACTTTTTGTCCGCAAATGATTTTAAAACTGCCATTTCATTATCTGCTCGCACACCTTTAAACCATCGTATCGTCACGCGTATCAGACTTTTTATTTTGCTTGTGCTTGTGTCGCAGTATCCGGATGTTCATCCTCTATCAGAGCTGATTGATGGATAACCACATCATAATAGTTTTTCAATTCCGTTATCAGGCGCTGCTGCACTTCATTTTCCTTTTGCGACCGAAGCGCTCTGAACACCTCGTTTTTCACCTCGTCGAACGGTTTCCGGGCTCCCGGATGCTGATCTGTCACTTTCACAAGATAAACGCCATTTTCTGTCACGATATTCTTCTGCGCAACCTGCCCTTTTTCTGTGGAAAAAATTATCGACATCGCTTCTGATGAAGTCCCTATGCCGGGAATCGATGCCGCGCCTTTTTCAATCCAGCCGGATATCTCGCCGCCATTGTCTTTCGTTGCAGTATCCCCGGACATGCCGGCAGCGAGTTCTTCGAAGCGTTTCCCGTTTTTCAGCTTCCGGCGAATTTTTTTCGCCGCGTTCTCATCATCCACGAGGATATAGGCTATTTTTCTCCTCTCGGGACTCACATACTGATCCTTATGCGCTTCATAGTATGTTTCCAGATCGCCCGGCGTTATTTGTATTTTATCCGCAAGTTCCTTGTCGATAACCATCTTTGCCAGGAGACTGCGTTCCTGACTTTTCAGGATATCCCGAACTTTCAGATCATCCGTCAGATTCGTTTCACGCGCATGGCGGTAGAGGATTTCTTCAAGGATGATCCGGTTCAGAAACATCTTGCGCTGAGATATCGTTGAAAACTGCTTCAGCATCTGTTCTTTCTGCTTCTTGCGCTCCTCATCCGGAAGATAAGAGGCAAACTGGGACAGTTGACGATCAATCTGCATTTCGATCTGATTGTCCAGATCCGATTTTGTTATTTTTTGTGTTCCGATTTCCGCAATCACCTGATCGCCGGCTGTTTCACCTGTCGCTCGATCCGATCCGGTGTCAACCCCCACCCGCTCGGAAAGCTCATAGCGCAAGGCGGAAAACTTGCCCATGGATTCAAGGCATTCCTGAATACGCCGCGAAATGTCGAATGAAATTTCATCTATCTTCGCAACGCTTTCGGAACGATAAAAACTGTCCAGCGCTTTTTCGTAATTCGTTTTCTTCTGATACAGTTTCCCGATACGATACCATATCTTCGCTACTTCCTGATGATCCGAACCGGCTATCTTTATATATTCTTTCCATGCCTCTGCGGCAACATTCTCCAGATTTTGTTTTTCAAGTTTTAATGCGAGCTGCTTCTGCTGATCCGCGGAGAGCATCGGTTGTTCTGTTCTGTGTGTTCCCTCGGCCGGCTTCATAACACTAACGACAATATTGGCAATCAGAAGCAGTAAAACCGCTATCATTATCGCTATCAGCAGTTTAACAGACGGTTGCGACTCCCGGGTTTCTCTTTTTGGCAGATCAAATCTTATCGCGTCTGACATTATTCTCCTCTTTGTTTTAATTAAGATCGTTTCTTATCGCCGGATGGTAACGATAAAAAAGGGTTTCGTTAAGCATCTCCCTATTTTCTCATCTGTTTTTTCATCCGGCGTTCCCGTGTCCTGAAAAACCTGACCAGATCCAGCACGTAATTTCTGTTCGTCAGAACTTCGATCTGGTCAATCCTCATGGATCGGAACAGTTCTTTTAAATAGTGTTGGCGGTCATTTCCCAGGTGCTCATATTTTTTTCTGACACTCGCACTTCCCGTATCAATAATGATCAATTCGCCCGTTTCCGCGTCTTCAAGTTCGAGCAGCCCAACGTCGGGCATCTTTATCTCTCGCGGATCCGTTATGGAAACCGCGATCAGGTCATGACGTTTTCCCATGATGCGCAACTGCTTTTCAAACCCCTCTCCAAAAAAATCCGACACCAGAAAAACAACACTGCGCTTTGTCATGACCTTTCCGAGATATTCAATCCCGGCCGATATGCGGGTCCGGGACTGTCTGGGCGTAAAATCAAGGAGCTCCCGTACGAGTCTCAACACGTGGGTGGTGCCTTTTTCTGGAGGAATAAACATTTCCACATGATCCGTAAACACAATCAAACCAACCTTGTCATTGTTCTTTATGGCGGAAAATGCCAGGAGCGCGCACAATTCCGCGGCCACTTCGTTTTTCGTTTTACGGGTGCTGCCAAAGGTGCCGGATGCGGATAAATCCACCATGAACATCACCGTTAATTCCCGCTCTTCCACAAACAGTTTGACATGCGGACTTCCAGTGCGCGCGGTAACATTCCAGTCGATGGAACGAATATCATCACCAATCTGATATTCCCGAACGGCATCAAACTCCATCCCCCTCCCCTTGAACACGCTTTCGTATTCACCGGCAAGGGAATCATTGACGGCTTTGCTGGTGTAAATCTGAATATACCGAATTTTCCGTGCAAGCTCTTTGGGAATCATGGTACATCTACCGTTTCCAGAATCTGTCCGATAATATCTTCGGATGATTTTTCTTCCGCTTCCGCCTCATAGGTGATGATCACGCGGTGGCGAAGTACATTCATCGCGACTGTTTTGACATCCTGAGGTGTCACGTATCCTCTACCCTCGATCAATGCATTCGCTCTTGCGGCCATGGCAAGAAAGATGGTGGCACGGGGAGATGCCCCGTAACGGATCAGCTGTTCGATATTCATTTTATGGGCCGCAGGATTTCGGGTGGCTTCCACAAGATTGACAATATATTCCTCAATTTTTTCATCCATGTAGATTTCATCTGCCAGATCCCGTAAGCGCTTTACATCCTGAGGTCTAATAACCGGTTCAACAGCAATATCTGTTTTTGACCGTGCCATTTTTTTCAGTATTTCATGTTCCTCGTTTTTACTGGGGTAGGAAATTTTCAGTTTCAACATAAACCGGTCCATCTGTGCTTCCGGCAATGGGTAGGTCCCTTCCTGCTCAATGGGGTTCTGGGTTGCCATCACCAGAAATGGATCATCCAGCTTGTAGCTTTTATCCCCGATAGTCACCTGCCGTTCCTGCATGGCTTCCAGCAAAGCGCTTTGCACTTTCGCGGGTGCCCGGTTAATTTCGTCCGCCAGTACTATATTCGCGAATATAGGGCCCTTTTTGGTTGTAAACTCTCCGGATTTTGGGTTGTAGATGAGGGTTCCCACCACATCGGCCGGCAGCAGATCCGGAGTAAACTGAATTCTTTGGAATGTTGCCTGGATCATTCTGGCAAGAGTGGTCACCGAAAGAGTTTTTGCCAAACCCGGCACGCCTTCAATGATAACATGATTATTGCAGAGAAGCGCCATCAGCAGGCCGTCTATAAGAGCTTCCTGGCCTACAATGACTTTGTGAATCTCATTCCGTATTTTCGTTATTACCGAGCTTTCCTTTTCGACGCGTTCACCGATTTGTTTAACATCAACAGCCATAATCATCACTCCTTGTCTTTAGCGTTGTTCGTTTCACCTTTGAACAATGAGACGGGTTCCAAAATCCTGGAAAAAAATCCTTTTGGCTTTTTTCCCCGGTTTCACCCGATATTTGAGGGTGAAAAAACTAACAGGAAAAAAACAAAAATCAAGAAATTTATTTTGCCCGCTCACCCTTCTGGTAAATCCTCATTGAGTATTCGAACAGAAGGATTTTCTGTTCTCAAAGTGCTCGATCCATGTTAGCCAACAAACGGTTTTACATGCCGTCTTAATCATCTGTGAGCCCTTATCGTCGTTACTTTAAACCTATCTTTGTCGTGTTTTTTATGCAACTATGGGGTATATATTCCGACCGTTGGCTGCATTAGATAAACCAAATATAAGGAGACATGTAGGGTTAAAGCTTGAATAGTGGATAAGGACTTAGGGCAATCCATTGGAATATTGGCTGATACCTGATTGGATGAAGAAAAGGGAGCTG
>CAZSON010000082.1:0-11704 GCA_964608375.1 uncultured Desulfobacter sp.
AAATGAGCAACATTGAAACTCATAATCTCGTCAAAGAGTGGGAGAATGTCCGTGCTGTTGATGGCGTATCCTTTCATGTTGCTAATGGAAGTCTGACTGTTTTACTCGGACCCTCCGGTTGTGGTAAATCTACAATCCTGCGGATGATTGCAGGATTGGAAGAGGTAACATCAGGAAAAATTACCATTGGCGGGCAAGATGTTACTTACAGGGACGCAGCAAAGCGGGGTATCTCGATGGTTTTTCAGTCCTACGCTTTATTCCCTCATTTAAATGTTCGTGAGAATATTTTATTCGGCCTTAAAGTCCGAGGTGTTTCTTCAGCAGAACGGCAAAAACGATTGGATGAGGTTGCAACAATGGTAGGCTTAGAGGAATTACTTTTAAGGAAGCCTTCTCATCTCTCAGGTGGCCAGAGACAAAGAGTAGCATTGGCTCGGTCGATTGTTTCGCAGCAACCTGTCTGTTTAATGGACGAACCCTTATCGAATCTGGATGCCAAATTGAGAAATGAAATGCGAGATGAGATTAGGACTCTCCAACAAAAACTCGGCCTTACCATGATTTATGTAACCCATGATCAAACCGAAGCAATGACGATGGCCGATCAGGTTGTTTTGATACAAAACGGATGCGTCGAACAAATCGGTCCCCCATACGATCTTTATGAAAAGCCTGTCACCCTATTTGCGGCCCATTTTATCGGATCTCCACCGATGAATCTAATACAGCTCGATCTGATCAAGGACCGCAAAGCACTTTCTGCTGCAGCAGGCCAAATGCCGGTACCGGATACGATTCAAGGTTGGTGCATCGGTATAAGGCCCGAAGAAATCAAATTAAACCAACAAGGCTTGCCGGCTATCGTCGATGCTGTTGACTTCTTAGGAGCAGAAACGATAATCCGTCTGTTTCATGGGGAACAGACTTTGTTTGCAAGAGTGAACGGAAGATCAAAAAGAAAGCCGGGTGATCAGGTAAAACTCAGCTGGTCTCCCAGCGGGGTACACTTATTCAACGAGAAAGGCTTAAGGCAGGATGCGGTATGAAAGACTTGATTCCATATTCCCGTATCGCATTGTAGGCTCGTTAGGATTTTTCAAGACCGGAATGAGGGTTTTTCCGTTCTTGAACAAAACAAAAAACCCAATAAAAGGAGGTTGAAACAATGTTGAGCAAAAGTAAAATTTTTCTTTTGGTATTTGTCGTTGCGGTTTGTTGGATCACGACACCGGTGGCTGAGGCCCAAACAGAGTTAACCATGTATTACCCGGTTGCTGTCGGCGGTCCATTGACAAAAATTGTGGATAGTATGGTCGCCGATTTCATGAAAGAAAACACGGACATCAAAGTGAAAGCCATTTACGCCGGCAATTACAATGATGCCAGGATCAAAGCATTGGCAGCATTAAAAAGTGGTAAGCCGGCACAACTCTCGGTCATGTTTTCCATCGATATTTATGAATTGATCGAGCAAGATGCTATTATCGCCTTCGATGATGTGGTAGAGACCCCGGAAGAAAAAGCGTGGCTGAACTCCTTCTATCCAACACTCATGGAAAACGGTCGAACCGCGGGTAAGACTTGGGGAATTCCGTTTCAACGTTCAACAATCGTCATGTACTACAACAAAGATGCTTTTAAAGCGGCAGGGCTTGACCCCAATAAACCACCGGAAACCTGGGAGCAGCTGGCTGCTGTAGGTAAAAAACTCACTAAGGCTGATGGTTCCCAGTGGGGCGTAATGATCCCATCCACCGGTTATCCCTACTGGATGTTCGGAGCCTTGACCATGCAAAATGGCCAAGTTCTGATGAACGGCGCCGGTAATGAGACATACTTTGACAGCCCAGCGGTCATAGAAGCTTTGCAATTCTGGAGGGATCTGGGAACAAAGTACAAGGTTATGCCTGAAGGTACCATCGAGTGGGGCACCCTTCGCCAGAATTTCCTCGAGGGGAAAACAGCAATTATGTGGCATTCAACCGGAAACCTGACAATAGTGAAGAAAAAAGCCAAATTCGATTTCGGTGTTGCCATGTTGCCGGCTAGCAAACGGCGGGGGACACCAACCGGAGGCGGCAATTTCTATATTTTTAAAAAAACTTCCTCAGCAGAACGTAAAGCCGCCATGAGGCTGATCAGGTTCATGACCAGTCCGGAGCGTTCAGCTGAATGGTCGATGAAAACCGGCTACATGGGAATCAGCCAGGCAGCTTATGACACCAGTAAGCTGAAAGAGTATGTCAAAGGCTTCCCGTACGCCGCAGTGGCCCGCAATCAGCTTAAATACGCTACAGCCGAGTTGGCGACATATCAAACCGGCAGAGTGAGAAAAGCCCTGGATGATGCCATCCAAGCCGCCCTGACCGGCGCAAAAACCCCGGAAGCAGCCCTTAAAGAGGCGCAAGCCCTGTCCGAACGGCTTTTGAAGCAATACCGCTGATTACGATCTATCATGAAAGGAGCGGGAGCATCTGCTTCCCGCTCCAAGTTTATTTTCCTGCTCTTTCTTGGGATCACAATAAATGCCGCGAAACTTTATGAGGCATGTTTACGGGTGGTTGTTACTGACTCCTGCAGCAATCCTTTTAATTGCCTTTACCCATTATCCGACCATCGCCACTGTCATTGACAGCCTGTTTTCAAAAGGAACAGCAATCCGGCCATCTCATTTTGTAGGTTTAGCAAATTACCAAATGATGATTGAGGACCCTATTTTTTGGAAGGTTCTCTCCAACAACGCCTGGTTTGCCATAGGCACGATCCCGACATCCATTATCCTGGCCATCGTCATGGCTCTATTTGTAAACCGGGCCATTCCGTTCCGTTCTCTGGTCCGTATGGCATTTTTTACACCGACCATTTTGCCGATGATCGCCGTAGCCAATATCTGGCTTTTTTTCTACACCCCGGATATCGGTCTTATTGACCAAATAGCCAATTTTTTCGGCATTGGCGGACATAATTGGCTGGGAAGTCCCGACACAGCTCTGCCGTCCATTATTATCATGACGATATGGAAAGAGGCGGGATTTTTCATGATCTTCTATCTCGCAGCGCTACAGAATATTCCACCCGAACTGGAAGAAGCTGCTCGCTTGGAAGGCTCGACTCGCTGGAATTACTTTCGCAGGGTTTTATTCCCGCTCTTGATGCCGACCACGTTATTCGTCATGATTAATGCAGTGCTTAACTCCTTTAAACTGGTTGATCATCTGTTTGTGCTGACCAAGGGTGGGCCTGACAATGCCACTAATTTGCTACTTTACTACATTTTTGAAAGTGCGTTTTCTTTTTTTGACTTTAACTACGCAGCGACCCTTACTATCGTCCTTCTGGGTCTTCTATCTGTGATGGCTTTGATGCAGTTCTACATTTTGGATAAACGGGTGCACTACCGATGAAAACATCCCGCTCCTTATCATACTATTTTCAGAATGTTCTGGAGATAGGTGCGGCGTGGTTCCTTGCCGTGCTATGGATTGCACCTTTGGTGTATGCGTTTTGGGCGGCATTTCATCCCAGTGAATACGCTGTTCATTTCGATATTTTTGCGCCCCTCACACTTGCCAACCTAAAAGAAGCTCTTTCTCAAGCGCCGTTTCTTCGCTATGCGCTTAACACTTTCATCTTAGTCACTATAATTCTAATTGCTCAGTTAGCTCTTTGCACCTTAGCTGCTTATGCCTTTGCTCGATTTCAATTCTTCGGCAGCAATGCCGCCTTTGCCCTGGTCCTCGTTCAATTGATGATTACGCCGGAAATATTGATCGTTGAAAACTATGGAACCTTAGCCCGACTCGGACTCATCGATACCATTCTCGGGATCGGTCTTCCTTACATGGCCAGCGCTTTTGGCATCTTCCTGTTACGCCAGGCTTTTAAGTCAACACCTAAAGAACTGGAAGAAGCATCACGCCTTGAAGGCTGCGGCGTTCTCGGTGTATTATGGCGCGTATATGTGCCGTTAGCTCGCCCAACCTATCTTGCCTATGGCCTCGTTTCAATTAGCTACCATTGGAACAATTTCCTTTGGCCTCTCGTTGTTACCAACTCGGTAGGAACTCGTCCGTTAACGGTTGGGTTGGGTATTTTCGGAGCGCCGGAATCCGGCGTGGACTGGTCTATTATATCGGCAGCTACCTTGATGTCGGTTTTCCCCCTTCTCATCGCCTTTCTGCTGTTTCAAAGACAATTCGTTCAGTCTTTCATGCACGCAGGCATTAAATAGACTCAACATAAAGATCTTCAGCGATCCGGTCAAGGCCGAGTTCAACCAGCTTTTCTCTGGCGGGTTTTCCTGTTTCCCAGTCCCAACCGGACACGGCGTAGAAATCTTTCAACATCAAATTCATATTCGGTTCGATCCCGGCCGTAGCGCCTTCTTTAAGCGCTTTGCTTGCTATGGCGGGCAATCTGTCATCTTCTCGTGTTACCCCCAGCAGGTTGTTTATCGCTCTTTTAAGGTTCAGGGAACGTTCGCCGAACTTGAGCAAATCCATGGTTTTGACATCAGCCCCGGTGATGGCGGAAAGCATCCGGGCAATCAATGACGCTGGCATCGGTGAAAACTCGCATAGCAAAAAACTGTTATAGAGTTCACAAAAGTGCATTATCTTTGCGGTCAAGGCGCCCTTTTGCGCGGGATCGTTTTTATCGCTAAAAGTGATCCCGAGATCCAGACCGACTTTGGCGCCCGGTGCATCGAGGTTGTAAAAGCTGCCCTTGAGGTGGCAGGCGCCCCGGGGGCCGACGGCATATGAAAGCGCAGCGCCCTGATATGCCCGAGGGTCGTGCATAGGGACCTCAAGTCCTTTTACATGGGCAGCGTCATCGGGGTCGGCGCCGAGTTCAGAAGCCATCTCTTTTACACCCTTTGAGATAATTTTCCCGATACCCTCCTGCTTGATGATCAGTTCGATAAGTTTTAAAATGACAGCTCCGTCGCCCCATCGAATCTGCATACCGGCTTTTTCCTCCGTGAGGATTCCCCTTTCGTATAAATACATGGCAAAGGCAATTGAGACGCCCGCAGAAATGGTATCAATGCCGTGCGCATTGCATAAATGATTGGCCATTACCACAGAATCGATGTCAAAGTTCATGCAGAGGGGACCGAAAGCGGCCACAGTCTCATATTCGGGCCCGTCGACCTTTTTTATATCGTCCCTGAAATGTTTGATGATCCTCCCACATCCGACAGGACATCCGGTGCAGGCGTAATTGGACATGACATAGCGGTTGCGAAAAGCCGGGCCGTGGAGTTTTGCTGCCGGGAAAATGCTTTTAGTAAAATATCGGGTAGGGACGTCTCCCAGGCGCATAGCCAGATCCATATAGAAATTGGTGCCGTAAAGCTTATAGGCGTTGGTATTCATATCGCTCCGGATGCTGTCATGTCCTTCGCTGATAAGATGTTTAAGCTTTTGGCGGTCGGCCGGTTCCGCTTTTTTGTTTCCGGCAACAACCAGGGCCTTTAGGTTTTTTGAGCCCATTAGCGCTCCCATTCCGCATCTTCCGGCTGCCCGGCCTTCATCGTTCATGATATTTGAAAATTGAATCTTTTTTTCGCCGGCCATGCCGATACAGGCAACGGAAACGTTACGTTCGACCTCACTTTTTATTTTTGCTTGGGTTTCGTAGATATCTCCCCTGCCCCATAGATGATAAGCGTCCTTGATTTCAATATGATCATCTGTCATGAAGATATAGACCGGTTTTTCAGCCTTGCCGGTGATCAGCACACCGTCGTAGCCGGTGCCTTTCAGGCGTAAGGGAAATTTTCCGCCGGTAGTAGCCTCTCCCCACAGACCTGTTGCAGGTGAAATACCGCATACTGCCGCCCGGCTGACCATCGGCACGTTTGAACCGGTGAAAGGACCGGCGGCAAATACCAGGGGGTTTGCAGCAGAAAGCGGGTCCATCCCCGGCTTTACAAAATCGTATATGATTCGGGCTGCCAGTGTCGATCCGCCGATAAAATTTTTAAGCTTATCATCATCGATCGAAAGGTCGTCTGTCTGATTGTGTGTAAGATCCACTTTGAGGAATTTGCCAAAATATCCTTTCATAGATCTATCTCCAGATATCTCCCCGCATGTCCAGCAGGCTACCTTGATAGGCATTTAAAATTACGTCTTTAAGTTGTTCGCGGGTCAGATCGAACCAGCCGAAATAAAATGCCGGATCGGTCGGAGTCTGGTCTAAAATGAAATCAAGCTGTTTTTCAAGATCGCCTTTTGCGACACCGGCATCCTTCAGCCCCACCGGGAGATTAACTTCCTTTGTGAGATTGCGGATCTTTTCGATAAGGTTTGCAAGGCTTTTTTCGTCGGACGCTTTTTCCCTCTCCGACAGCATATCGCAGAGTTTAAGATGGCGATCGGTCGCTTTTGAATAGATCTGCAGTTCGTATGGAAGAAACAGAAGAACTGTAACGCCATGGTGGATATGAAACAATCCCCCGATGGTGTGGCCTAGTGCGTGTGAAATTCCAGATCCGCCATTTGCAAGAGCTATGCCCGCCATCATCGCGGCCTGCTGCATCTTCATCCGGGGCATAATGTCGCCGCCGTCATTGTAAGCCCTCGGCAGCCATTTGAAAATCATCTCGATCGCCTGCAGAGCAATGCTCCGGTTCAACTCATCCGATTTTGGCGCCATAAAACCGTCAACAGCGTGTGCCAGAGCGTCTCCACCGGTCCCAGCGGTCAATTCAGGCGGCATTCCAACCGTAAAGGTCGGGTCGAGCAAGGCAAAGTCCGGAACAAATTCCGGCAAAGCTCCTCCTATCGGCAGCTTAACTCCGTCTGGGAATGAAATTACAGCGATCCCGGAAACCTCGGAACCGGTTCCGCTGGTTGTCGGGATTGCGACCAATCGGGCTTTATGTCTCAGGTTCAACGGGACAAGAGGGCTTAATATTTCAAACTTAACACTGGGATGTTCATACAAAAGCCAGGCCGCTTTGGCGGTATCGATGGAAGATCCTCCACCCACTGCAAAAATGAGATCAGGGCTGTACGCTTTGATCTTCTCCGCGCAAGCTCTAACCGCTTCGATCGGTGCGTCCGGCAGCGAGCCGGACCAGATTCTAAACTGAATGTTGTGTCTTTTTTCGTAGGGACGTTGTATCTTCGGAGCAAAGCGAACCGCATACGCGTCGGTGACGATGAATGCTTTTTTATTTCGGCATTCTCGAGCGATCAGATCGACCGCATCCGGAAGAAGCTGAGGCTCATCAAGAAAAAGATTGAAACCGGAAAATACGCGCGGCACAAAAAAGGGCTTGGATGCATCGCTGATAAATTCAGCCTGAACCATCGGACCGCCCCAGGTTCTAAGCAAATATTCATGTGTCCAGTAGCTCATATTTTTAGACCAAAACCGATTATTTCATAACATATTGGATGGCGGCGCCAAACCAGGTAAATGAATGCAGCTTTCCTTCTATGCCGACAAGATGATTCTGAAGGGCTTCGGTAATTCCCGTCTCACCCTTTTTCATGGCGGTAAAAGCAGTTCCAGCGTCAATCCAAACCATCGCTGAATCAAACTGATCGAGCACCGAGTCGGTTGAAAACGTGCCACCTTTAAATATGAAGCGCTTTCCTTTTTTGCTGTCATCGGTCTTTACCACAACCGAACACTCATGACCCATAATGAATTTTTTAAAATTTTCATCTGTCTGAGAGGCTTTTTTGAATTTTGACGCGATGATGGCAAGCAGCAGCAAAAACCTCATTATAGTTCTCCTTAATATGCTTAATTATGCAGATGCTTCACACCAATCCGGATTGTTCTATTAAAGGTGGGCCTTCCAGTCAATGAGGATCAGATAATCCAAAGGACCCATTCCCCCCTTTTGATACTTTTGAGCTCCGGATTCCGATAATACAGCGAGTTTGCCGTTGATTAGGGTGATCCCTTCCGACATCGGTGGAAAATCAATTTCCTTAATGAGATTCTTTCCATCCAAATACCATAAAGGAACCTTCTCTCCTTTGCCAAAAGTTACTTTTGTGTGCGGCTGAGTCCGCAACGGGTTGTTATAGACGGCAATAACACTTCGGTTTCTTCTCCCGTATGAAATACTGAGAAAAATATAGTCATCGGTAATGTAAATCCCTTGAACATTCTGCCGAATTGATAAGATCAATTTCGGTCGATGGTTCTCTTGATCGATATCATAACCGCATACCCAGGCATAATGCTTAAGGCCCTCTCTGTTCTTCATATGATGTGATATTTTGGTCGGGTATCTGCTTCCGTGAGCAAATTCACCGACGAATAAAATATTTTTATGATAACCTGCAAAAGAGGCGTTCGTTTCGGTAGTGGCGGAACTGACAGGTAACAGCGGTTTCGATGAGGCGCCTTTAACCAAATCTGCGAGTTGATATTTGTATATCTTGTTTTCTGAAGATACCGATATAAATGGATCATGAATGGCAAGCCCGCCAACATGTCCATAATGAAAATCATCGGCTGATTCCTTCAAAGAAAATGTGCCGATCGCTTTATGGCTTGAGCTATCGATTACCGATATCGCAGACGGTATATGGGTATCAAAATAAAAGGAAATAAATATCAAATGATATCTTTTCGAATAGGCAATTCCCTGAGGTACGCCGCCTTGTTGCAAGCCTGGAATAACAGGCCCCAATTGATAATTTTTTATTTTTATCAGGCCGTTGGTAATTTTTCGAGGCGCCTTTTGATGCAGTTGAGGGACAGATGCAGCCGCATCAATAAAATCCGCCACATTCAGGCATAAAAACAAGGCCAAAAGAAAATAGAATAATAGAATATATTTCACTCGTTTAACCGTAAAATGGGTAACTTCTCAAATTGTTATGGTTCTTTTACTGATATCGAGCAGAAAATAGGTTACGGAAATTAACCATCCCCTGAATAGTTAAAAGTTATCGTCTTCAGCGAAGCGATTATAGTAGTAATTTAATAGAGGCACGAATTCTGCGGTCGCTTTGAGCTGTCCGGCGCTGCTTGGATGGCTGTCCCATTCATCCGCGGGATAGGCTGAGAAATTGTTATGGGTGTTGATGACATGCTCGATACGGCCGTTTTTCCACCGATGATGGTTATCTCCGCCCGTTAATACGTTATAATAATCGAAGACCGCAACATTGGTATATGAATACCCTTTTAACCACTCGTTTACCAGCCAGTTGTTGAAGGCCCGCGCATTGGCGGCACGTTCAGAGGAGGTCTGGTCGCCCGGGTCGTAATCATTTTGATTCTGAGGAGGCGCTGTAATAACAATAAATAATCGGTCCGGCCGGGTTTTAAAATAGGTCAAAAGATTGTTGTAAACCGCCTTTGCATTGCTGATCGTGTATTGATCGTTCGGTTCGGCTGCGGGCGGATCATCCGGATTTCCGTAAAGGTCGGAGTTGGGAAAGCATGATTTGAACATGACAATTCTGTTTTCACCACCCGGATTGCTTGACAGTCGGGGCCAAAAACCAAACCCTCCAATGTTCTGACCGTTTACATGGTACAGCGCGGTCAGGATTTCTCTGCTGTTCAGTCCGGTGAACCATTCCGGCCAATCCGGTATGTCGGTCAGGTCCCCTATGCCGTATGGCCCCCATCCATAATTTGTGGCGCTGACAAAATAATGATTGTTCATCAATGCAGAGCCTAAGCCACCGTAAGGCTGGTCATCATTGGGGCCGGCAAGCCAGTTTCCACCGGTGGAGTGGTGTATAAAAACGAGTTTTACCACCGATGCAGCAAGGGTGACCTTGCCCGCATATAGACGCTGGTAACCGTTAGCGGCTATCATGATTGCCACCATGAGGCATATTTTTAAACCTTTAAGATTCATTGCCAACCTCCCTTCATGTAAAAGATCGTGTAGAAATCCACACGGCTCTATGCGGGCCTTTCGGAGCATCGTTTTTTTGTAATCGAAATACCTCTAAATGTCAATATTTCAGCCTTGTCCCTATTTTACCTCGAACTACCCCCACTGCCCATAGTCGTTTGTTTCTCATGGTTCTCCGCCCTTAAAGTCATCACCTGAATTCAGCTTTCCTACATCCTAAATCTCGAATTTTAGTCCATTTAGCGGAAAATTCCGCCTTGACAATGCAACCGGTATCCGGTATCGGAGCCAGAATTGTCTGTGGCTGCATAATGATTGCGATATAGTAAATAGTCAATAGAAGTTCCCTTTAATTTATCTTTTAAGATCGCATAATGAGAGAGTGAATTCGATCCCGGTTCATCATAAGACTTATCACAATTATCCAAGGAAACATATAGTGATGCACAGCATAACATTTCGTTTGATCTGGTTGACAATTCTAATCATTTTTCTACCCGACAACGTCGTAGCGCAGCTAGTTGCCGAGCAAAATCCGCCTGCATCAATCCTTGCAATGCAGCCCCCGAGCTATACCGCCGCCGAATGGGTGCAGTCCGGCGACCCATGTTACCCGGTCAATATCGAAAAAAATTGGCTAAAGAAGTGGCAGATGAAGACGTCGGGCCGACGTAATCCATTCAGCAGGGAATGCCAGCCGGTGCGGATAGAGCTTAGCTGGGAGGTGGAGGAGAGCTTCCGGCATTGGGGTCCCTTCGGAACATCTCGCGCCAGGCTTAAGCTGGAAGAAAAATATAACGGATACCTGAAAGTTGTCCGTGATCAGCAACAGGGCGGACGAGTGAAACTATTTGAATTGGGAGGTCCCGCTCCGTGCTGCCCTGGGCAGGTCGAACATTTCCTTTCCAATATTCAAGGATCGTTTTTAATTTGTCGACTTGACGGCAGCAACTGTAAGATGTTTGTTGTAAAAGACCCTTTAAAGTTTGTAGTGGATCACCCGATAAAGCATGTAAACTCTCTGGTGCAAGGCCCATTTTATTTTACCTGGAATGATTTTAGTGACTTAGGTAGGAGACCGGAAGGGCACATCGTTTCATCCGGCATCTATTTATACGAGGAACTGATAAAGGAACCGTATTACAACCATTCAGAAATCCTGCTACCCGACGGCACTCTGTTCGAAGTTGAAGCTAAGGGAAATGCCGCTTACACCTGGGAGGAAATCAACGCCGGGATTGCCGAAGGAACGCTCACCAAAGCATTTAAGATCCACAACACAATGCATCTCGCGACAAACGAGGTACACTCAATCGACGGCAAAGTCACGGTAAAAATCATCTTTCATGAAGAGAGAGAACGCTGGCGAGTACAAATAGTGGGTTGGAACAGGGAACAGGCATCACCGATTAAGGTTGCGAGCGGATTGTTTCGCCCGGTGGTCGGTTTGGACTGGCTCCTAACCGGTGAATTTATGTTGATACGAAACTCGCGGGTTGCGGACACTTGGTCTTACAAAGAGGGAAATGCCGTCGTTAACATGAGGCCTTCACTGATCACTAAACACTCGGGATTGTCCTGCCGGTTTGCCGTCTGTTCAAGCGAGCTAAAAGGCGATCGGCCGGGGCGTTTCAAAGAAACCATTAATCTTACCGGCCGGCTTATCGGTCGCAAAGTCAAATTGGACTGGGTGCCATTTAATCCCGCGGCTTGTATCCGGTGTGAACGAAGAACAACAGCACCAAGTCCGGTACTGAGAAGACATTTTGGTTCTGTCGATTTTTTTCAAAATCTCTCTCGGCTCGAATTGCCGCTCAAAAATGGCCATACGGTTTCCGGTAAGGTTTCCGA
>CAZSON010000083.1:0-4137 GCA_964608375.1 uncultured Desulfobacter sp.
GGAATACACGCTTAGCGGCGGCTACCAGGCCCTGACCGATGTGCTGAATCGATATACCCGCCAGGACGTAAAAAAAATGGTGTCGGATGCGGTTCTGATGGGACGAGGGGGCGCCGCCTTTCCAGCCGGCGTAAAGCTTGAGACGGTGGCGGAAGAGGCGCCCTTTCCGCGCTATATCGTCTGCAACGCAGATGAAATGGAACCGGGCACCTTCAAAGACCGGGTATTGCTCCATGCCGACCCCCACCTGCTCATCGAAGGGATGATCATCACCGGTTACGCTATACAGGCTGCAAAGGGCATTATTTTCATCCGGCCGGAATATGAAGGTGCGGCCAAAATCCTTGAACGTGAACTAGATGTTGCCAAACATGCCGGTTATTTAGGTCAAAACATTCTGGGAAGCAGTTACAGTCTGGAGATTGTCGTTCACCGCAGCGGCGGGCGATACATCTGCGGCGAGGTAAACGCCCAGATGAACGCGCTCATGGGAAAACGGCCGATTCCCAAACAACCGCCGCCGCACCCGACGGAAAAAGGTCTCTGGGGGCTGCCCACCGATTTTCAGAACGTGGAAACCCTGGCCTGTATTCCACACATTATCCGCAACGGATCGGACTGGTTCAAGAACCTGGCAAAGACCGAATCCGGTCATGGCACTAAAATTTACTGTGTGAGCGGCATGGTCAAACGCCCCGGTGCCTATGAGCTGCCGATGGGCACCCGGCTGAGTGAAATTATCGAAGTGCATGCCGGCGGCATGCTGGAAGGGTCTTCATTCAAGACCTGCCTGCCGGGCGGTGCGTCCACCCGTT
The DNA here is from genome assembly GCA_964608375.1 of uncultured Desulfobacter sp. GTDB lineage: Bacteria > Desulfobacterota > Desulfobacteria > Desulfobacterales > UBA2156 > UBA2156. The sequence continues at coordinate 816 of CAZSON010000083.1, forward strand.
TTTTACCCAAACAGTTCTACGATATCGAAATGGATTTTGAAACGTTGAAAAAAAACGGGCACAGGCTCGGCACCGGCGCCATCATGGTATTTGATCACAAAACCTGCCTGGTGGCCGTTACGTTAAATCTGATCCGGTTTTTTGCCCGGGAATCCTGCGGCTGGTGCACGCCGTGCAGGGAGGGGCTTCCCTATATTCGGGACCTGCTGAGCCGAATCGAAGCAGGCGAAGGCAGGGGCGAATTTATCGATATCCTGAAACGCATGAGTGGCCACCTGTGGAGAGCCTATTGCGCGTTTGCCCCGGGAGCTGTTTCCCCGCTCGAGGGGCTGTTGACCTATTTTGAAGACGAGGTACGGGATCATATCCGCCTGCAAAAATGCCCATTTAAGTGAATACGGACACCGCTTATGCCCAAAATCATTATCGATGACCGACAGATAGAGGTTCCAGTCGGAACAAAGGTGATTAAAGCCGCTGAAAAACTAAGCATTATGATCCCTCGATTTTGCTATCACCCCGCACTGGGATCTGTGGGGGCATGCCGTATGTGTGCTGTAAAATTTCTACAAGGACCCGTAAAAGGGGTACAAATGAGCTGCATGGTCGAAGCCACGGATGACATGGTGGTATCCACAACCGACGAAGATGCCGTAGATTTTCGCAGGCATGTGATTGAATGGCTGATGCTGCATCACCCCCACGACTGTCCGGTTTGTGATGAGGGGGGGCACTGCCTATTGCAGGACATGACGGTTTCAGGAGGCCATGGGACGCGGCACTATATGGGAAAAAAGCGAACCCACCGCGATCAATACTTAGGGCCGCTGGTTCAGCATGAGATGAACCGCTGCATCCAGTGTTACCGGTGTACGCGATATTATCAGGAATTTTGCGGTTACCGCGACCTGGGGGCCATGCAAATCGGCAACCGCGTCTATTTCGGTCGTTATAAAGAGGGAGTCCTGGAAAGTCCGTTTTCCGGAAATCTTATCGACATCTGCCCCACCGGTGTCTACACCGACAAGCCCTCCAGGTTCAAGGGACGGCGGTGGGATTATGAGCGAAATCCTTCCATATGCATTCACTGCTCGCTGGGATGTCACACCACCATCAGCGTGCGCTACCGCCAACTGATCCGGCAGGAAACCCGTTTCAGCAAAACTGTAAACGGCTATTTTATTTGTGATCGTGGACGCTACGGTTTTCATTATGCTGCTGCTGCCGATCGACCGCGATACGGACAAATAGAAGGAAAAAAGGACTCCCACCGGGCTGCCTTACAACGTGCCGGAGAGAAGCTGGATAAGATAAGCCGGGACTCAGGTCCCGGTTGCATTGCCTGCGTGGGCTCTGCCCGCAGCAGCATCGAGACACTGGCCGTGCTCAAACACCTCTGTCAGGTCAAAGGCTGGCCGATAGCCTCCTTCTGGATGAATTCTTCCCTGCCGGTGAAGATAGCAGCGGCAGTCTCGCGGCTCGAACCAAAATTGGCGGTCTCGTTACAAGAAGTTGAACAGGCTGATTTCGTTCTGGCAGTGGGGGTGGACCCTGTCAATGAGGCGCCCATGATAGCCCTGTCCATGCGACAGGCCCAGCGGCTAGGCGCCCGGGTAATTGTCATCGATCCCCGCCCGGTAAGCTTGCCATTTGAATTTGAGCATTTACCTGCATCGGCTGAAGCGATGCCTCTCTGTATGAGGCTGCTGGCAAAACTTGCGGTCAAAATCGACGTTGCAACTGCTATGGGAAAAAATGCCAAAGCCTGCTACGACTCTTTGCCGGACGGAGACATTCCGCAGCAAGCGCTCATCGATGCTGTTGTTCCGGCACTTAAACAGAGCATCCGCCCGGTTATTGTTTGCGGAACGGAAGTGGGGCCCGAAACGATGCCCGATCTGGCCGCCGACTGTGCCCTGCTGCTGCAAGATGCAAAAAAACAAGCCGGGCTGTTTTACGTTCTGCCGGGGGCAAACGCCTTCGGCGCCGCACTGCTCAGCAAAAGCGGCAGCACGTTCGAACAGGTTCTATCAGGAATTGAAGAAAGAAAAATTCGGGCTTTAGTGCTGATTGAAAGTGACCCGCTCATGCAGTATCCAGACCGGCAACGGGTTGAAAGCGCTCTCGAGCAGCTCGATCTTTTCGTCGTAATGGACTACCTCAATACCTCATGCGTCCAACGAGCCGATGTCTTTGTGCCCACCGCAACCGTTTTTGAAGCTGGCGGCATCTTTATCAACCAGGAAGGTAGGGCTCAGAGAGCTGTTGCCGCATACCAGGGCGGCCTTTCCATCGATCAAATCAGAAGCGGAAAGCATCCCCCAAGGATTTTTCAGAAGGAAATCCCCGGCGGAGAGCCCCGACCGGCCTGGCAATCACTGGCCACACTCGCTGGAGCCTCATTCGGCGCAGATAACCAACATGATTCCAACGAGTTGCGCACCTTGATCGTGGATGCAAATCCGGTATTTGCACACCTGCCGGCGATGGACAAGTTTCCGGATGAAGGTGTTCGTCTTCCGACCTTGGATCAGGGTAATTTTCCCTTTGAAATGGACTGCGCGACTGAATTAAACCGTTTGGGACACTCGGTCAAAGGTCTGGAGATTCTTTTGGTTGATCGGGCGTTTGGAACCGAAGAGCTGTCAGCTTACTCTTCGCACCTTTCAACACTGCAATCATCGCCCTGCGCATTTATCCAAAGCGCTGATGCGCGGCAATTAGACCTTAAAGACGGTGATACGGTAACGATTCAGACAGGCCATGGCACTCTGAACATTCAGCTTTGCGTTAAAGACCGGATGGCTTCCGGCGTGCTGGTGCTGCCGCGGCATCAGCAGCTTAACTGGCAAATTTTAGGAACAGGACAAACAACGATTTCAGCGGATCAAATTAGTAAAGCGCAATGATAAAGAGCTAAATTGGATGATTACGTAAATTGCTTTTTACGACTGCGTCAAGTTTCGCGCCTGATATTTTGAGGAAATCCGCATCAGGCATAGGGTAAAAAGAAATTTTTCCGGAAAAAATTGATGATGAACGCTCTGACAACGGCACAAGACTTGAAATAAGTGTACATGTCTCAAAGCAACTGATATCAAGACAAAAAACCAGACCTTCGCGTGCCTGTTCACGGCTGATTGCTTTATGGATACAGGTTAACACCGATTGTCTCATTGTTTTTCCAAAAAATTTTATTCACCCCATACCGGATGCGGAACTATGAGCAATAGGGGGTGCGAAACTTGAGCAATTAAGAATTGAAGAGGAATCGATTGAAATGACAAATTGGGCTGCCGGGCTTTTTATTCTGATCATCAAG
>CAZSON010000083.1:4237-11581 GCA_964608375.1 uncultured Desulfobacter sp.
GGAATCGATTGAAATGACAAATTGGGCTGCCGGGCTTTTTATTCTGATCATCAAGCTGGCCTTAATGCTGGGGGGTTTGCTGTTGATCGCCTCTTATCTGGTATGGTTTGAACGCAAGCTGCTGGCACGAATGCAGATTCGCCTGGGCCCCAACCGGGCCGGTAAATTCGGCCTGCTGCAACCGATTGCCGATGCCTTAAAGTTGCTGACCAAAGAAGATACAGTGCCTGAAGGTGCGGACCGCACCCTGTTTCTGTTTGCCCCGGCGGTTGTGGCCACGACGGCCCTGATGATGTTTGCCGCAGTGCCGTTAGGGCCTGACATGATACTGCTGGGAAAGAAAATTCCCCTGGTTGCTGTGGATATCAACATCGGGCTCCTTTATATATTTGCACTTTCATCTCTCGGGGTATACGGGGTCGTTCTGGGAGGCTGGGCATCCAATTCAAAATACAGCCTGTTGGGAGGAATTCGGGGGGCTGCCCAGATGATTAGCTATGAACTCTCACTGGGGCTTTCGCTGGTGCCGATTGTCATGCTGGCACGCTCGTTCAGCCTGGTGGATATCGTGAATGCTCAGGCGCGTTATCCCTTTATTCTGGTTCAGCCCGTTTCCTTTACGATTTTTTTTATCAGTGCTGTTGCCGAAAGCAAGCGGATTCCCTTTGATCTGCCTGAGGCGGAAAATGAACTGGGCGCCGGTTTTCATATGGAATACAGCGGCATGCGTTTTGGACTGTTTTTCCTGGGAGAATACGTCCATATGCAGGTGCTGGGAGCGCTGATAGCGGTCTTTTTTCTGGGCGGCTGGCATGGCCCAGTATTTCCACCCCTGATCTGGCTGCTGATAAAAATCGTCCTGGTGGCTTTTATCATGATTTGGATTCGCGGCACACTGCCACGACTGCGCTATGATCAACTAATGGCTATCGGGTGGAAAGTTCTTGTTCCGGTGGCCCTGCTTAACATTATATTTACCGGTGCAGGGCTGCTGATGTTTTAGACAGGGTATGAAACAACCGATTTCACGGTTCAAATTTGTAATGGTTTGTCACAGACAAGAAAGCGGGTCCTTATGGCAACAGCCTGGGAAGCGATAACAGCGCTGGCAAGCGGGTTTGCCGTCACATTTAAACATCTTTTTCGAAAACCGATAACCGAGCAATACCCCGAGTACAAACGCACCTTGCCGGCACGGACCCGGGCTCGGATCATCCTGACACGAGATCCGGACGGCGGCGAACGCTGTGTAGCCTGTTATCTTTGCTCTGCGGTATGTCCGGTCAGCTGTATTTCCATGCAGTCGGCCGAGCGGGAAGATGGCCGTCGTTATGCTGCCTGGTTTCGGATTAATTTTGCCCGCTGCATCTACTGCGGATTATGCGAGGAGGCCTGCCCGACGGCTGCCATTCAGTTGACGCCTGATTTCGAAATCTGCGAACCCGAGGTTTTAAACCTTGTTTATGAAAAAGAACGGCTCCTGGTGAACCATCAGGGCAAAGACAATGCTTATAATTTTTATAAATATGCCGGGGTGGCTACAACTGTGGGCGATAAAGGCGAGCACGTCAATGAAACAAAACCGGTGAACATTAAAAGCAATCTGCCGTAGCATCCTTGTTAGATGATTTTGATATGACGCTATATTCGATTTTATTCTATATCCTGGCAGCCATTATTCTTCTGGCAACCGCTTTGGCCGTAACCCGCCGAAATCTGGTGCATGCCGTTATTTATCTGGTCCTGTCTTTTTTCGGCACCGCCATGCTGTTTTATCTTTTCGGCGCACCCCTTTTAGCAGCACTTGAAGTCATCGTCTATGCCGGTGCGATCATGGTCCTGTTTCTGTTTATCGTTACGATGCTCAGGGTGGAGTCACCCCGGGAGAATATGTTTCCGCTCAGCCAGTTGATACCTGCGGTACTCATGGGACTGATCTACATTGCCGCCGGGACCCTTCTCATCGCCACGGATTCTGACAGCCGGGTTCTGCTGCAGGCAGCGCTGGCTACTCCCCGTGAATTCGGACGTTATGTTTTTCAAAGGCACTGGTTGGCGGTCGAGGTCGTATCGTTGTTGCTGTTCGTCGCTGTTATCGGCGTGCTGCATATCGGGAAAAATTCAAGAAACCGGGACATAGAGGGACCCGGGGAGAAATCATGATTGTTCCTTACGGGCATGTTGTTATTCTGGCCGGATTGCTCTTTTTAATCGGCATATTCTGCATGCTGACGCGCCGGAACTTAATTATGATTCTGTTGGGGATTGAGATCATGTTGAATGCCAGCACCGTGGCGTTCGTGGGCGCGGCCCTGCGCTGGCAGCAAATGGAAGGGCAGGTGTTTGTACTCTTTATTCTGGCCATCGCAGCCACCGAGGTTTCCGTCGGGCTGGCACTGATCGTCTGTCTCTACAGAAGGAAGCATTCCGTAGATCCGGATAACTATAACATATTAAAGTAAACAATCGTCATGCTTACGGGGATATAGAAGATATAAATGAACCATACGTTGATCCAGGATCCAACCCTGAGGGCAGCCGCCCTGGCAATGCTGTTGCCCCTGTTATCTTTTCTGCTGATTCTGGTTGCGACCCGTAACCGGCCGCGGCTTTCCGCCGCTATATCCCTTGCCGCCATTTCGGTCTCGCTGATTGCGGCAATCACCCTCCTCGCCCGGCACTGGCAACTTAAAGCCCCGCTTCAATATACCGCCCGCTGGCTGGTTTCCGGGGATATTGTCATTCCTTTCGGTCTGCTGCTGGATCCGGTCAGCCTCCTCATGCTTACGGTGGTCACGGGGATCTGTTTTCTAGTTCAGGTCTATTCAGTCGGCTACATGAAAAGCGATCCCGGATATTCCCGTTATTTTGCCTTCATGTCGCTGTTTGCATGGGCCATGATATCCCTGTCCCTGTCCCCTAGTCTTTTTCAGCTCTATATTTTTTGGGAGCTTGTGGGGATTTGTTCCTATCTGCTGATCGGCTTCTGGTATGAAAAATTCAGCGCCAGCACCGCGGGCAAAAAAGCGTTTGTCATGACGCGCCTGGGAGATGTAGCCTTGCTTGTAGGGATTCTTCTGGTATTGCAGCATCTCGGCAATCTAGACATTCTGAAATTAAATGGCCCGACCGTAAAGGCGCACATGTCACCAACGATTATTACCATCGCCGCTCTGCTGATTTTTGGCGGGATCATCGGCAAAAGCGCCCAGTTTCCACTGCTTACCTGGCTACCGGATGCCATGGAGGGCCCAACACCGGTTAGTGCCCTACTGCATTCAGCCACCATGGTAGCGGCCGGTGTCTACTTGTTCGCCCGTATTTTCCCGTTTTTTAATCAATCCGCAATCGCCATGACCGTATTTCTGACGATCGGCGCCATCAGTATGCTGCTGGCCGCCACGATGGCCCTGGTGAGTCGGGATATCAAACGGGTATGGGCATACTCCACCATCAGCCAGCTGGGTTATATGATCATGGCATTGGCCTCGGGCCACTTTTTTGCAGGGATTTTCCACCTGACCACCCATGCGGGGTTTAAAGCGTTACTGTTTCTCTGTGCGGGTGTTTTTATTCATACTTACAAAACCAATGACATGTTCGCTATAAGCGATCGCGGCGGCCGCGGTTTAAAGGTTCCCATGACCTGTATGGTGATCGCGGCGGCCGCCCTGTCCGGCTTGCCGCCCCTTTCTGGGTTTTTCAGCAAAGAGCTGATTATATCCGGGCTGGCTGAACTTTCCAACCCGCTGTGGCTGGTACTCGGGCTTGCCGGCGTTTTTTTGACCGCCTACTACGCTTTCCGGCTGGTCTTTATCATTCTGTTCCCCCGGGAAGCAGCAAACCAGCCGGAAGGGACGGACCCCCGCTGTAATGAAGGCGCCTATTGGGTAATGACATGGCCGCTGATCATTCTGGCGACAGTTACGCTACTGCTGGGATTTGGACAAGGGGTGCTGGAATCTTTTATAGCACCTTATTCCGGCTTGCCGCCCCTGCTCGAAGGTCACCGCCACACCTGGCTTATCCCTGTCTCGCTGTTCCTTGCGGCCGGAGGGATTGTGCTTGCCTGGGCTGAATTTGGCCGTCCAGGGGCCGACCGGGTCGGTTTTGCCGAGCGGGTCCCGGCATTAAACTCCCTGTTTGCCGAGCGCTGGTATATCGACCGTTTCTACCGACTGTTGCTCGACGAGGTGATCTACCGGGGATTTTCCGCCCTGAGTGCCATCTGTGAAAGTAAAATAATCGACAGCGGCATCCACGGGTTGAGCAAGGGCATCTTTAAAAGCGGTGGATTCGTTTCCCATCTGCACGCAGAGATGATTCAATATAAACTGCTGGTTGTTTTTATCGTTATCATACTGCTGGCGTTTTATTTCTTTTTATAGGTGATATGCACATGCCAATGGAGTTTGCCGGATTTCCGTTTTTAACCACCATCCTGCTGAGTTGTGTTGCAGGACTGCTGGTGATTCTCTTTATCCCTGCAGAGCGCCAAACATGGATCAAGGGGATTAGCGTTGTTTTTTCGGTGATCCCGCTGGCGATTTGCATCTATCTTTTTTTTGCCTATGACAGGGGCAGGGGCGGATATCAGTTTGTGGAAAAAATCCAGTGGATCCCCTCTCTGGGTATCCACTATTTTAATGCTCTTGACGGCTTTAACCTTCCCATGATGCTGCTGACCGGGCTTGTTTTTTTTACCGGGGTTCTCACCATGTGGGAGCTGAAGCTGCGCGTCAAAGAGTTTTTCGCGCTCACCTTCCTGCTGGCATGCGGCGTTTTTGGGCTGTTCATGAGCCTGGACCTTTTTTTCCTTTTCATCTGGTACGACGTGTCACTGTTTCCGATGTACCTGTTGATCATCGTTTGGGGAAGCACAAACAAGGAATACGGCGCCTTAAAGCTGACGCTCTATCTGCTGGCAGGCAGCGCCCTGATTCTACCGGGGCTTATCTATCTGTTCGTTCAGTCGGGGCTCAACACCTTTGACATCCTGGCCCTAATGCGTCCTGGAACCTTTACCCCGTTTGCGCAAAAATTTGCGTTTTTTCTGTTTTATATCGGGTTTGGCATTCTGGCCGGTATCTGGCCGTTTCATACCTGGTCGCCACCGGGCCATGTCGCTGCCCCCCATGCAGTGAGCATGATTCATGCCGGGGTACTGATGAAGATCGGCGCCTTCGGCATCCTGCGGGTGGGTATGTTTCTTTGTCCGGAGGGATGGCAGTACTGGGCGCAGCTTATGGCGCTGCTGGCCACCATCGGCATCATTTACGGCGTCCTGGTGGGACTCAAGCAGACCGACCTTAAGTTTGTAATCGGCTACTCCAGTGTAAGTCACATGGGGATTGTCGGTCTGGGGCTGGCGACCGTGACGGTGGACGGCTTAAACGGAGCTGTCTTCCAAATGTTTGCTCATGGTATTATGACTGCACTTTTTTTCTCTGCGGTCGGCTATATCTATGATCGAACGCATACCAAGCTGATTGGAGATCTCGGCGGCATGAGCCGAATTATGCCGGTTGCGTCAGGTTTCTTCATTCTGGCGGCTCTGACCAGCATCGGCATCCCCGGTCTGGCCAGTTTCTGGGGAGAACTGATGGTGTTTATCTCCTCAATCAAGGTCTACCCGGTTCTCGGTGTGCTGGCCGTTTGTGCGCTGGTGCTCGGTGCGCTGTTTATGCTGCGCGTGGTACAAAAAACCTTTTATGGACCGGCCAATGAAAAGTTTGTTCATCTTTCAGATGTCTCTTTCGGCCTGGGAATTCCTCGAATGATTCTAGCGGGCGTTATAGTCTTTTTTGGGCTCTTTCCGTCGCTGCTGTTCGATCTGATAGAAACGGCTTCCATTCCTTTTATAAACGGGTTGCCATAATGAAATGGATTCTTTTCAGTCCCGAACTGTTTTTCTTTCTATCCATCATTGTATTTCTTTTGCTGTCCATGGCAAGGCGGCCGAACCCGGGAAGGGACCACCTTGCGGCGATCTGTCTGGCTGCCATCGGGACGGTGATCAGTCTGGCCGGTTTGTACTCGGAAGGGGTCCTCTTTGTTGGTACCTATAGCGTGGAGCTTTTCTCGCAGGTCTTTAAGATTTTGCTGTCCATGGGGCTTTTCCTGATCGTCTGCATCTGCACAGATCTTGACGGTATTGAAGCGCGTCGGCATCCTGAATTTTATTTGTTACTGTTTACCTCTACCTTGGCCATGATGATGCTGGTAAGCGCCGCGCATTTTCTCAGCATCTATGTCTCTCTGGAACTTTCCAGTTATTCGCTCTATATTCTGGTTTCTTTAAGAAAGAGGCGGGATTTTGGCATCGAAGCCGGTCTCAAGTATTTCCTGGTAGGGGTTAGCGCCTCTGCGGTAATGCTTTTCGGGTTTGCACTCCTTTATGGATCCATTCAGACTACCGACATCCAGCAGCTCGCCCGGACGCTTCCCGGCAGTATCGATCGGCCGGTGGTCATGATCGGTTTACTGCTGACGCTCTGCGGTTTTTTCTTCAAACTGGCTCTGTTCCCCTTTCACTTCTGGGCCCCGGATGTCTACCAGGGCGCCCCCAACCAGGTGGCCGCCTACATTGCAACGGTCTCCAAGGTGGCAGCGGTGGCTGTCATCCTGCGGTTCGTTGCTGTAAGCGGCGGAAAAAGCGCCTATCTGGTACACGTTCTGGTAACGCTGTCGATTGTATCCATGACCGTCGGGAATCTTGCGGCGATAATACAAAAGGATCTCAAGCGCCTGCTGGCCTATTCCAGCATTGCCCATGCCGGCTATGTCATGATCGGGATTTTAAGCATGACGCCGGAAGGATACGCCGGCACCCTCTTTTATGCTATCGCTGTCCTGTTAATGAAGTTCACCAGCTTTCTGGTCGTGGTCATGGCTGCCACAAATGGCGGCAATCTAATGATTTCAGATCTGGCGGGGCTTCATCGCCGTTCGCCTTTACTGGCAATGGCCCTGATGATGTCGCTTTTCTCTCTGGCCGGGATCCCGCCAACTATCGGTTTCACGGGCAAATTTTTAATTTTTACGGCTGCAATGCAGAAAGGCTACTTTACCCTGGTCCTGATCGCCATGATCAATGTCGTAATTTCCCTCTATTACTATCTGATGGTGATAAAGGCCGCCTATCTGCTGGAACCCGCAGCAGACCTTCCCGCGCTTTCGGTTTCGGTCCCAATGAAACTGTTCACCGGGGTATTAATAGCCGCAATGGTGATTGCGGGGATCTTCCCCACTTACCTGATGGAGCTTGCCGCTGCTGCCACCCGTTTTTTGCCTTAGGGTACATGGGGATTTATTCAGCATCAAAAACCTGGCCCTCTGGACCCG
>CAZSON010000084.1:0-11497 GCA_964608375.1 uncultured Desulfobacter sp.
CGGCTTTTTATCTTTTCTCCAGGCATTGCCTTCCTCCCTTAAACAAAAGACTGTTTGAAATATGAATCATTCATTAATACTTTCAGGCGGAATGTTGTGTCAAGATCAATAAGGTTTGCGAGACATTTAAAGGTATTGCAAATCCTTTATTTTATCCCCTTGACATTTTTCTCGATTTTAATAATAGATACCGGGTCACTTCTCAATAACTTACAGGGTTGCAGTCCCGCTTAAAGTGTTCGGTGGTTTCCGCTTCCAAACAGGTGCCAATCCGAGACCGGGAAGATCGAACGTATATAGGATCATTAGAGGTAAATGGGCAGATGCTGAATAAGTTTCGACCAAAAACAGCCATGCTGTCAAAAGAGATGGTTGAAAAGGTGATAGAAGAAGCATTGGAAATCCTGGAAACCATCGGTGTTTATGTGGCCAATGAGGATGCCAAGTCACTTTTAAAACGACAAGGGTGCCGGGGTGGGGAACGTCTCTGTATTCCTCGAAATCTGGTTAAAGAGTGCCTAAAAACAACGCCTACGTCGATCCGCATGTATACAAGGGAGGGCAAGGCAGCGCTGGCACTCGAAAAAGACAACGTCTACTTCAACCCGGGATCTTCTGCACTTCAATATTTAGATTATGACAAATTGGAAGTGAGAAAACCGGTCACCAGAGACGCTGTCGATTTTGCGAGAATCACGGCGCACATGGAACACATTAAGGCCCAGAGTACGGCCATGGTGTGTGAGGATGTCCCCACGGAGATTTTAGATAGTTACCGGCTATATCTTGCTCTTCTCCACTGCAACAAACCTGTTGTGACCGGAATTTTCAGAAAGGACAGCCTGCTCTTTATGTTTGAACTTTTGGAGGCCATCAGGGGCGGTAAAGAAGCGCTGAGAGATAGGCCACTGGCAATTTTCGATGCATGCCCTTCACCACCGCTCAAATGGGACGAACTAACGGCCCAGAGCCTTATCGAATGTGCCCGTAGAGGAGTCCCATCAGAAATTGTTTCCATGCCGCTGGCCGGTGCCACAGCACCCGTAACGCTTTTAGGCGCGGTGGTTCAGCACACGGCAGAGTGTCTTTCCGGGATCGTCATCGGTCAGGTTGCCGGTCCAGGTGCTCCCATGATTTGGGGCGGTTGTCCGGCCGCTTTTGATATGAGAACAGGTACCACACCCATAGGGGCTATTGAGACCATGATGATCGATGTTGCCTATTCACAAATCGGGAAATATCTCCATTTACCCACTCACACCTATATGGGTTCAAGTGATGCAAAACTTCTGGACTTTCAAAGCGGCTTCGAATCTGGTATTGGAATTATTATCGCCGCCCTTGCAGGAATCAACGTGGTCTCCAGCCCTGGCATGCTCAATTTTGAAAACTGCCAAAGCGTCGAGAAATTAATCCTGGACAATGAAATCTGCGGCATGGCCTATCGTTTGATCGAAGGGATCAGCCAGCGGAATGATCCGATAGCCCTGGATCTTTTCAAATCGCTTCAGAACATTGAGAACGGTTTTATTGCCTCTGAGCATACATTTCAGTGGTTCCGAAAAGAGCAGCACATCCCGGGGAGTGTCGTAGATCGACATGTCGGCGAGCTCGGCAGTGTTTCCGGGCGATCCTCCGCAGCCGACCGGGCGCACCGGATAGCGAAGGCGCTTCTCACCAAAGGAGATCCCAGCCCGATGCAGGAAACGTTAAAAAAAGAATTAGCCCGAATGATGGAACGTGAAGCAAACCAGTATGGAATGGTTCGTCTTCCCCAATATTCTTAAGGTCGTAAGGTACAACAACCACGCTGAACTATTTATAGTTTTCTTCCCAATTGTACAAATACTTTACGCTTGACAACGATGGCTTCCTTCGTTAGGTTTAAGTCGTTGTCAACGTCAACGTAAAGGGGTAAGTTCATTCGTCAATTCTTGGTATCGGCTAAAATGATACATAACTTATGAAAGGAGGGGAAAATGAAGCGAAAAAGTATTTCCATTATTTTGTTTTTATCCGTTATTTTTCTTTCTTGGAGCCTGTCTCCAGCAACCGCCACTGTCCTGGAAGATATTAAATCTAAAGGGGAGCTTGTGGTATCCACCGATGCGAATTATGCCCCCCAGAGCTTTTTAAATGATAAGGGGCAACTGGATGGTTTCGACATCGATGTGTCCAAAGAAGTGGCCAAACGGCTCGGGGTAAAGGTCAAGTTTGTCACCCCGGACTGGGATCTGATTGTGGCCGGCAAATGGGCCGCCCGCTGGGATCTGAGCATCGGAAGTATGACCATCACCGAAGCAAGATCCAAGGTGGTCGATTTTTCCACGCCATACTATTACACACCTGCTCAATTCGGTGTTCACAAAGCCAACACCAGTTTCAAAAAGCTGGATGATTTTTCCGGAAAAACCATCGGTTGCGGATCCGGTACCACGTATGAAACTTATTTGGATCCCAATCAGACCCTCGGCATTGGTGGCGGGGAAAAAATCCGCTATCAGGTTAAAAACGTAAAGGGCAAACCTTACACCACCGATATGGAAGCAGTTCAAGATCTGGCGCTTGGCGATGGGGTCAGAGTGGATGGCGTTCTAACCTCCGGTTTCGTTATTCAGGGGGCTATCAAGAAGGGTGTACCGATCAAATCCGTTGGAAGCCCGGTTTATTACGAACCTCTTGCGGCGGCTTCTGATAAGGCCCGGGACGGAAGTGCCGCCTTGGTAAAAAAAGTCAGCGAAATCTTCCAGGCCATGCACAATGATGGCACCCTGACCAAGTTTTCCATGAAATGGTACGGCTTTGAGGTAACCAAAAAAGCCAAATAAAACGCTTTTCATCACATACACAACAGGTGACTATGACGAACACAGGTAATGCTCGGACCCCTGCAAAAGACCTGCCGGTCACTGAAATAAAGCTGAAACACATCGAAGAGGCCCAAAAGGCCAAGAAAAGATTTGTGCTCTGGGTTTCTTTGGTGTGGCTCGCAATATTTGCGGTTCTGCTCTGGGTCTTCAAACACTTTCATCTCGATTTCAAATTTATGCTGAAATACCTGCCCTTTATTATGCGAGGGGTGGGATGGACCGTTTTTGTCTCAGTTTGCGCTATTGTTTCTGCCTGCATTCTGGCCCTTTTAGGTGCTCTGGGAAGGCTTTCCAAAAACCCGATCTTTTATGGCGCAGCCACCTTCTATATCTCTATCGTTCGGGGAACACCGCTGATTGTTCAAATTTTTGTGATCTATCTCGGTCTTCCTCAAATGGGAATTGTTATTAGTGCGATATGGGCCGGGATAATTGCCCTGGGGGTCAACTATGGGGCCTATATGACCGAGATATTCAGGGCGGGAATCCAGTCGATTGGACGGGGTCAGATCGAGGCGGCCCATTCTCTGGGAATGACCTATGCCCAGATGATGAAGCGCGTGGTTCTGCCCCAGGCGCTGCGCCTCATTATCCCCCCCACAGGCAATGAATTTATCGCTATGCTCAAAGACTCGGCCTTAGTTAGTTTTATGGGAGTGTGGGAGCTTTTTTTCAGGGCCCAAAAAGTAGGGAGACAGAACTTCCGTAGCATGGAAACGTTGATTATTGCCGCTCTTTTTTACTGGCTGGTAACCATATTTTTTCAGTATTTCCAGTCCCGGCTGGAGAATCGTTTGGCCAAAGGGCAAAAAAGTTTAAGCGGAATGGTGCATTAGCTGTAATTGATAATTGCTATCACCGTTTTGTGCACGAGGCGAGATTTGAGGCGACCGTACATTCCATTACAAGGGAATTGGTTCTGTAAAAAAAATCTCTGAGAGCCGTTGTATCGAAGGATGGGGAAGATAGATGGAACCGATCATTGTCATCAAGAACCTCAAGAAGTACTTCTACCACCTCCTGGTGTTGGACGGCATCAACACCAATGTCATGCCGGGAGAGGTGGTCGTCATTATCGGCCGAAGCGGTTCGGGCAAAAGCACGCTGTTGAGATGCTTGAACTGGCTGGAAGAGCCCCAATCCGGCTACGTCCTCATCGATGGAATTGAATTGCCGATCGGACTCAAGCGCTCGGCAGAAGTCAGAAAAAGAATCATTGAGATTCGCACTCACATGGGCATGGTTTTCCAGGATTTTAATCTCTTTCCCCATCGCACGATTATCGATAACGTCATCGAGGGGCCGGTCATCGTCAAGAAAGAAGATCGTAAAACCAGTATTGCCAGGGGAGAGGAGCTGTTGAGCTGGGTGGGTATGATCGAAAAAAAAGACAATTATCCCGATCAGCTATCCGGTGGGCAGAAGCAGCGGGTGGCCATCGCCCGTTCTTTGGCCATGGAGCCCAAGATTATGCTATTTGACGAACCCACATCAGCCCTGGACCCCGAACTGATCGGTGAAGTCCTCAGTGTCATGAAACGGCTTGCTGAGGAAGGCATGACCATGCTGGTGGTAACCCATGAGATGGGTTTTGCCAGGGAAGTTGCGGATCGTATCATATTTCTGGGAGACGGAGGGATCATAGAAGACGGACCTCCAGAAAAAATCATGGAAAACCCCGATAATGAGGTCACACGCGTTTTCTTAGACCACATCCTATAATAGCCCTATAACCCAATTTGCCTTCCGGACAGGCGAGAGGAAGCATTATCAGCGGCAGCCGACCTTTTTTTTAAACACTTCGATTGCATTGATCTTGATATCCAAAAGGTCTGCGATATGAAATTTGGCCTCTATCCCTTTTGCCTGCCCAGGCCGGGACATTACGGAACCTAAGTGAAGATCCTCTCGAATTTCATTCATGATACTCACATCCGAAAGATCAAACGGAGAAATACCGAGTTTCTCGGCCACATAGGTCTTTGCCGCTTCAATTTTCAACCCTCTTGAAAGTTGCATCCTTGCCACCAGATCTCCGGCGGTTCGGATTCCCCCCATTCCAGAAGTCATCGCATGCGTGACGGCCATCCCCATGAGATCCCCCACCCCAACCTACAATCCATCTAACCGCGTCATTTCCACCATAGCCTTCGATGCCAGGGAGACAGCGTCGATCGGCAGGATATCGCACATCGGGACTGCCCCAACGCCCATCCCCATGTTGGCATGGACCGGTATCTGTGCGGTTTCGACACAAAACTTGATAAAGGTGACCGCCCTGGCGATATTTTCAGGCACCGACTTATTGATTAACGTATTTACAACAGGGCCGAATAGGGTTGCTCCTGCTTTCTCCGCTAATTGGACCTGTTCGTGGGGATACAGCCCTGCCAGTCGTACACCACCATAGGTTATATCGCCGTGCATACCCAAGATGAACTCCCCTGCCATTCCCATCTCGATACAAATATCAGGGTATCTCTTTTTAAGGATTTCGGTGGCCCGAAGTGCTGCCGCGAAATCGGTATCACCTGCCGCACCCACCGTATCGATATCCACACCATCTGCACCTGCCTCATACATCTGGCTTGCCACGAATACAATATCCTTGACGGCATGCGCAATAGCTTCCTCCCCTGCTTGTTTCGCATCTTCAATTTTTCCCTCGATCATGAGATCAGCTGGATTCGGCACCGGACCGTCCGGCTGACTGTAATACCCGAGATTCGGCATGGCCCCATAAAATAGAGGGGCAATGGTGGAAGAGAGAGCCTGCTCCATTACCGGTATTTCTTCCGACACAATCGGCTTTATGGCCTTGTAACTGTAGTCGATATGGTCTATTTCGAGTATATCCGCACCAAAAGCTCTCTCGTGAATCTGCAATCCCTGAACCCTGTCTACTTCGATACCCATACGTCTGACTTTTGCAGTCATTCCGTCATTGCTGAGGACTATTTCTCCCCCCCTGTTCACGCTACATAGCCGTTCCTTAGAACTGCAGATCTCAAAGAGTCTGTTTAACTCATCTTCACAGAGCGGCGGTATTTTACCCCTCTCACCGGCGTCGATAGTCCCGTTTTCTATATCGCGTCTAAGCTCTTTTTCACTAAGTTCGATAAGGGTTCCATCACCAAGTTGTGTCCGGATCTTTTCCATTTATTTCGCCTCCATGTCAAAGTAAAAGCTTCTGTATAGCAGGAAAAACATACCTGATCAAGCAGCCCCGAGGGTGCAATTTGAGGCTATTGGGTAACTGCGGCCGTTTATTTCATATCAATTGCAATGGACAATGGAAAATCTAATACCCTTACCCTCCCCTCAAAGCCTCGATCATGAGTACGGAAAAAACCTCCTGGTTAAGGATTTTCTACCATATCTTGTATTGATCAAGAGAAAATTATACCTTTTATGGTGCTTTTTCCTTTACAAACCGAGTTTCCTCTGTTACTTATAATGGCAAAAAGCAAAGAACGCTAGATTCAGGAGGTTTTTTTCAATGATACTGAAAAAGCTGGAGGTAACCGGATTTAAGTCCTTTCTTGAAAAAACCAGCATTTCCTTTCCTCCGGGTGTTTCGGCGATCGTAGGTCCCAATGGTTGTGGTAAAAGTAATGTTGTTGATGCACTTCGATGGGTGATGGGAGAACAAAGCATCAAACAGCTCCGCGGAAAGTCGATGGAAGATATCATTTTTTTAGGAGCAGATGGGAAACCTCCCCTGAACATGGCAGAGGTCTCATTAACCCTTAATAATGAAAATGGCTCCGCACCCGAGGAATTAAAAAATTTCACCGAAATCATGGTCACCCGACGATTCTACAGATCAGGAGAAAGCGCCTATTTCATTAACAAACAGCCTTGCCGGCTGAAAGATATCCACAATATCTTTATGGGAAGCGGAATGGGGGCCAAAACATACGCGGTTATCCAGCAGGGAAAAATAGAAACGATTACCGATGCCGGCCCTGAAGTAAGAAGATTTTTTATCGAAGAGGCCGCAGGCATTTCGCGATACAAAAGCCGAAAAAATGAGGCTCTTCGTAAAGTCGAGGCCACCAATCAGAATCTTTCACGGGTTTTAGACATCATTGCCGAAGTGAAAAGACAGATGGCCAGCCTCAAACGTCAAGCGAGGAAAGCCGGCATCTATAAAAACTTGCAGGACCGCTCCAAAAGACTCGATATATTTGTTTCCCTTTGTTATTTTGACGCTTATACACAGCAGATCGAGGAGGCAAGCAGTTCCTTGCAAACCCTTCAGGATGATGATGTTGAGCACACATCCAAACTTAAAATAATCGACGCAACGATCGAAAAAATAAAGCTGCGGCGCCAGCAAAAGAGTCAAGAAATATCCGAACAGAGAACGCTCAGATTTGAAACCCAACGAGATATCGATCGCATAGAAAGTGATATCGCCCACATCGACCAGGATATCAAAAGGCTCGCCAGTGAAGTTACTCATCTTGACACAGCGCATCGAGAACAAAAGGAAAAAAACACCGGCATTAAATCTGAAATTGTTCAGGTAGAAAATCAGATCGCCGATCTGAATGCGGAAATTAAGCATCTGAGGTCCGCTTTAGACCAGGAGACGTCCGCTACCCAGGCGTCCCAGGACCAGTTGTCTCAACTCAATCAAAAAGTAGAAAATTATAAAACTTCTCTGATGGATCTGGTTGCCAGAGAAGCACGGTATAAAAACATATACCAAACCTCATTCACCAATAAAGAAAGCCTTAAAAGACAGCTGAACCGAATAGATAAAGATGTGAAAATAGCCAGCAAAAAAGAAGTTGCGCTGATCAGGGAAGAAACCAACGCAAAAAAAAGGATGGATTCAGCCATTAAAGAAAAAGCCGATCTCATCCTGCAAACTGACATCCTCAAGGAACAACTTTTAGAAAAAACCGACCAACTCGGCCATCAGGTGAAATCGGTTCAGGCAATGGAGTTTGAACACAGCCAGGCAAAATCAAGGTATAGTACACTAAAAAAAATGGAGGAAAACTTCGAATGGTACCGAGACGGTGTCAGGGCAATCATGCAAGCACAACGCTCAACGTCAAAGGATCCAATTCCCACACAACCTGAAGCGGACAATCATTTAGCAGCAAATGTCACCGGCCTAATGGCAGATATCCTCATACCCGAGCCCTCTTTTGAAACAGCTGTGGAGGCGGTTCTCGGTGAATCCTTGCAATATATTCTAGTTGAGGATCAAAAATCAGGCATCGGTGCCATACAATATCTTCAAAAAACCGGTGCAGGACGAAGCGGCTTTATCCCGATGTCATCGGTGAGATCGATGGGGTCCGATCCGAAAACAAGACCTGAATCATCAAAAATGTTGTTGAATCATATCACTGTAAAGTCAGGCTTTAAAAAGATTACGGATGCGTTGTTGGGACATGTCATCGTAACAGATGATCTCAACGCAGCGATAGATATCTGGAATCGCAACGGCTCACTTCAAACGATTGTCACAAAAGAGGGCGATGTAATTTCCCATCAGGGAGTCATCACCGGAGGTTGTAAAGAAAAGCTTTCGGGCATCCTCACCAAAAAACATGAACTGAGATCGCTTGAGCGCCAAATCAACAAACTTCATCAGACATTGGAATCCGGGCACCGGATTCAAGAAAAACTTGAATCTGAAGTTCGTGAAATCGAAAGCCACCTGCAAAAAATAATAGACAAAAAGAATCATGCTGAACAAAAGGAAATCGAAGCAGAGAAGGTTTTTTATAAAACAACAGAGGAGCTCAAGCACGCCCGCCGCCACCTTGAAATCATACGTCTCGAACAGGAACAGAGGCTCGGTGAAAAAAATGATATCGATGAGGAAATGAAAGATTACCATCGCGCATTGGCTGAAATCGCCGAGGAAACCCGGATAGCGAAGGAAAATGTGGCTAATTTTTCAGAAAAGATTCAGATTGCAATATCTGAAACAGAAGATATTAACCAGAGGATCGTTGAGCTCAAACTCAAACTGACAAGATTAAACGCCAAATTGGAAAATAGCCTTAACAATTTGAATCGACTTCATCTGTTTCACGACGACGGAATTAAGCAGATAGATCGTCTTGATCGGGAGATGACGCAAAAAAGGGAAAGGCAAACCCATCTCAAAGAAAAAAGTATTGAAAACAATCGTTCCCTTTCAGATAGATACGATGCGATCAAACAACTTGAAGCGACTCTCGAGCAGAATGAAGATGAATATCAGACGATTGACGACAATCTGAAGGAAAACGACGACGTCATATCCGGGATACAGCATCAACGTGAGCTATTATTGGAAAAAATTCGCCTCCTCGAACTCGAACAATCTCAGCGGCAGATCAAGCGTAAGAATATTTCAGACCGAATGATAGAACGTTATGGAAAATCTCCTGCTGTATTGAGAGCAGAACTTAATCGACAAACCGAAGGCGGATCAGAGGAGATCGAAAAATTCCGGGAGATGTCAAATGAAGAAATGGAAAACGAATTGGCTGATTTGAGGAAAAAAATGGACAAAATCGGTGATGTTCATATGGGTGCCATTTCGGAATTTGAGGAACTGGAAAAACGGTACGAATTTTTATCGACCCAACGCGAGGATCTTATTGGGGCATTGGATGACCTTGATAAGGTAATCAAGAAGATCAACAGGATCACCAAAGAACGGTTTATCGGTACCTTTAATTTGATCAATGAAAAACTGGATGAAGTATTTCCTCGTTTGTTCGAAGGGGGTTCGGCCAAGCTTGTACTAACTCATCCGGAAAATGTTCTGGATACCGGGGTCGAATTTTTAATCCATCCCCCCGGGAAAAAACTGACCCGAATGAGCCTCCTTTCCGGCGGCGAAAAGGCGCTCTCGGCCATTGCCTTGATTTTTTCAATCTATCTAATCAAACCGACCTCATTTTGTTTGATGGATGAAATCGATGCTCCGCTCGATGATGTCAACGTATATCGTTTTAACGATCTGGTAAAAATAATAGGAGAGAAAACACAAATCGTGGTGATCACACATAATAAAAAGAGTATGGAGTTTGCGGATACTCTATTTGGGATCACCATGGAACAAAAGGGGATTTCCAAAGTGGTATCTGTAAACTTTGATCGCGCGAAGGCATAATCCCTCTGAACCGCCTCCCTGAAATCAAGCCTCATATATATAACCAAAATAATGCCCTTGAACTGGCTAAAAAAGAAAGATGCATCCGCATCAACCGGAATTTTTAAGCGACTGAAAAACGGTCTGTCCAAGACCCGGAAAATACTCTCAACAGACATCGATCAGCTTTTCGCAGGAGGCAAGAAGATTGATGAAGCGATGTTAGAAGAGCTTGAAGCGCTTCTCATCACTTCGGACATCGGCGTCCGGACAACCATGGAGCTGATCGAACGTATTTCCATAAAATCGAATCAAATATCCGATGCCGATGAGTTGAAAAAAGAGCTCAAATCAGAAATAAAAACATTTCTTATGGCAAGTCCATCTCCGCCTAACAATATAGAAGGGCTCCGGGTCATCATGGTTGTGGGCGTAAATGGTGTGGGGAAAACAACAACCATCGGGAAAATGGCAGCAAAATATACCGATAGAGGAGAAAAAGTCCTGATTGTTGCGGCAGATACATTTCGGGCAGCTGCAACCGAACAGATGATGATATGGGCTGAAAGAGCGGGGGCGGACATAGTCATGAAAAAGGCGAAATCAGACCCTGCCGCTGTTGTTTATGACGGGCTTGAAACGGCCGTTTCCAAAAAGACGGATATCGTACTCATTGACACGGCGGGGAGGCTACACACAAAGATAAACCTGATGGAAGAGCTTAAAAAAATCAAACGGACGATTTCAAAAAAATTGACAAACGCCCCCCATGAAATTCTTCTAGTTCTAGATGCTACTACCGGCCAAAATGCCTTGTCCCAGGCCAAGCTATTCAATGACGCCCTTGGCATTACAGCAATCGCGCTGACCAAGTTAGATGGAACAGCGAAAGGGGGAATAGTCGTCAGCATCTGCCGGACACTCCAAATTCCACTAAGGTATATTGGAATCGGAGAAAATATCGATGATTTGCAGAATTTTGATCCTGCCATTTTCACAGAAGCGCTGTTTTAAGCGGTGAAATGTTTGTAAAGAAAAAAGTTCCTTTAGATAGCGAATTCTATTGACATTGGAAATCAGCTCCTATAAGGCTTTAAAAAAATGGCCTACAGGAACTGTGATATTAACCACAAAAAAAGGGGGGTAATTCACCATGACAAAGGCACAATTAATCGATAACATTTCAAAAGATGCGGGTGTTACAAAGGTTGCAGCCGATGCTGCACTCAATTCTTTCATGGCAAATGTTACAAAAGCTTTAAAAAAAAAGGACGGTAAGGTCACTCTAGTGGGGTTTGGGACATTTTCAAAAGTCCGCCGCAAAGCACGCAAGGGTCGAAACCCCCAAACAGGCGATCCCATTAAAATTAAGGCTCACAATGTGGTAAAATTCAGTCCCGGTAAGAAACTAAAAGACGCCATTTAGCACGAAAAAAACAGGGCGGTTTATTTCCCGAAGCCCAAATAGACCGTGCTGTTTATTTTTTAATGCCTGAGTTCAAATTGTGTGAAC
>CAZSON010000085.1:0-8238 GCA_964608375.1 uncultured Desulfobacter sp.
AGCTCAAGTTCCACCCTTACAATTTCGGGTTCAACCATTCGGAAAGCAGATCTCCGAGGATATTGAAGCAAAAAACAGTTAAGGCGAGCGCCAAACCGGGATAAATGGCCATCCATGGGGCTAAAGATAGGTAGTTGCGGGCATCTTTGAGCATCATTCCCCAGCTCGGCTCTGGAGGCTGGGTGCCCAGGCCGAGGTAGGAAAGGGAGGCCTCAATCACGATGGTCAGTGCGAAAGTGATCGAGCACTGGACAACGACCTTGCTAAGCAAATTCGGAATTATATGTTTGCAGACGATTTTAACGACAGAGCTTCCCAATGCGCGGGAAGCCTCAACATAGGTCTCTGTTTTTATGACCAGGGTTTCGGCCCGCACTAATCGGGCAAATATCGGACTGAAGATAATGCCGATGGCCAGCATCACCTGGAGCAAACCGTAACCGAGAAAAGAGACCACCGTGATCGCCAGCAAAATTGTCGGAAACGAAAGCAGGCTGTCCATCAGTAACATCAAAATGTTATCGATGGCGCCGCCGGAAAGACCGGCCACCAGACCCACCAATGACCCCAGCAACACGGCAATGGTCACGGCGATAATGCCGACCAGCAGAGCAGATCGCGATCCATAGATCACCCGGCTGAATACATCCCGGCCAAAATTATCAGTTCCCAACAGATGGGTATTGCTGGAGGGCGAAAAACGCACCTCCACATTTTGCAGGGTCGGAGGGTATGGGGCAACCAGGGG
Source organism: uncultured Desulfobacter sp. (assembly GCA_964608375.1). Lineage (GTDB taxonomy): Bacteria > Desulfobacterota > Desulfobacteria > Desulfobacterales > UBA2156 > UBA2156. The sequence goes on from CAZSON010000085.1 coordinate 749, forward strand.
AGCCGCCACGGCGGCGACTCCCAGGATCACTAAATACCCCACAGCAAAGATCACCAGGATTTGCTTATTCTTACCCATTATCGGTTATTTAAGATCGGTCCACCTGAAATCAAATGTGTCCAACTTGGGTGTCATTCGGAATTCCACCACATTTTTTCGAAAAGCCACTCGGCGAAATGAAGATCCCAGATACATAAACGGAGCTTCCGTGGCCATGATTTCCAGCGCTTCGTCATACAGTTTTTTACGGTTTTCAAACCCTGAAGTTTTTTTGGCGTTTGAAATCAGTTCCGCAGCCCGTGGATTTACCCATTTGACATAACGTTTTGCGGTGCCGTACCGACCCAGGGTGCCGTCCGGGTCTAGTTTTCCGGTATGCCCAATTACGGTTAAATCGTATTTTGCGCCCCGATAGACATCACTGATCCAAGTGGACCAGTCCACCAGCTTTATCTGGACATTCATTCCCACTTTTTTCAGCATTTCCTGGTACATCTCACCTGCTTTGACATGCTGCTCATAATTTTGCGGCAAAAACAATTTAAATACAGTCTTGTTATCCACACCCGCATCTGCCAGCAGTTTTCGAGCTTTGTCAGGATCATAGGGATAAAGGGCGGTAAAATCCTTGTAATATGCATTTCCGTAATCCATAAACGTGCCGATCGGTTTACCGCCGCCATAGGCGATGTTCAGGACCTTTTGCTTGTCAATGGCATGGTTGATGGCCTGCCGTACACGCACATCCTTTAAAACCGGATTGCTGCAGTTTATTGCCATCACCAGGATCAACGAAGTCAGCGATTCTCCAACCTGAACATCCGGACTGGCTTTTAAAAGCGGAACATCATCTTTATCCACAATGTAGCTGACATCGATCTGACCGGAAATCAAACCCTGCACCTGAACCGCCCGTTCCGGAATGATATGCAGGGTAACCGTGTCCAATTTAGGAAGTCCTGCCATCCAATAGCTCTTATTTTTTTCCAGTACAATTCGACTGTCGCGAACCCATTCCTTTAGTTTGAAAGGCCCGGTACCGACCGGTTTGGTTGCAAAATCATGCCCGGAGTCAATCAAGCTCTTTGGCAAGATCGCCCCCCAACCCGATGCAAGGGATGCCAGAAGTGGCGCCGAAGGTTGCTTCAATGTCAATACCACCGTATAGTCATCCGGTGTTTCGATGCTCGATATCGCTCCAAATTCTTTCGCCTTTGGTGATGCGGTGGCCTTGTCCATGATTCGCTGGAATGTTGCTTTTACATCCTGTGCCGTGAAGGCATCACCATTGTGAAATACCACCCCTTTTCGAAGATGGAACGTCCACGTCAGATTATCTTCTGAAACCTCCCATTTTTTGGCCAGGGCCGAAACGATTTTACCGTTTTGGTCCGGCTCTACCAGAGTGTCGTAAATGCTTTTCAAGGTTTGAAAAGTCAGTGTCCCCGATGTCTTGTGCGGATCAAGGCTGTCGGGATTTCCTGAAAGGGCAAAGTTCAGCCCTTTGGCCTCAACCGAATTGGTGTTACCTCTTATGCCGGCCAAAAAAATTACGACCATGGTCACTAAAAATGCAATTGTAATCCGTTTTTTCATAGCTTCCTCCTTTTTCCGTGGGTTGAATCGTTTTGATGCTTTATGTATTAAAGCAGGCCACATGATGCCTGTCGCGGATTTCCACCAATTCGGGCATTTCATTTTTGCATTTCTCAATTGTACATCCGCATTGACCCTCATAAGGGCAGCATGCGTACTGCCTGCGATCCTTGTCATCTGTTGAGAGATCAATTTTCGCTTTATCGGTCGGTTCCCTTGTTCGTCTACCCGGAATCGATGAGAACAGTTTCAGTGTATACGGATGACAGGGGCGGTTCATTATTTCATCGGTTGAAGCCATTTCCATCAGTTTCCCCTGGTACATCACAGCGATATGATCACTCAGATAGGCCACCAGGTTAAGATCGTGCGAAATAAACAGATAGGTGAGTGATAATTTTTTTTTAAGACCGATCAAAAGGTTGATAATTTGGGCCTGGATGGAAACATCGAGATTGGAGACCGGTTCGTCCAGTACTAAAAAATCGGGTTCCATGGTCAACGCCCGGGCAATGACAATACGCTGTTTTTGTCCGCCGGAAAATTCATGCGGAAAACGCGATCGATGGCCTGATGATATACCGACCAGATCAAGAAGATTTTCGATACGACTTGTTCGCTCATCGGCCGAGAATCGTCGATTGATCAGTCCTTCGACTAAATTGTCCTGAATTCTCATTTTAGGATCCAGTGCGCTGTTTGGATCCTGAAACACGATCTGCATTCGTTTTCTAAAAGACCTCATCTTCTTTCCGGATAACCTGCCGAGCAAGGTCCCGTCAAACCACACTTCACCCGCAGTCGGCGGGTCGAGGTAAAGAACCGATCGGGCAAGGGATGTTTTGCCACAGCCGGATTCACCCACCAATCCGAAAATTGTGTCCCGGCCGATGGTAAAACTCACCCCATCTACAGCCCGTGCGGCGACTCTTTTGCGGTGAAGAAATCCACCGTTGTAAAAGAGTTTGAGCAAATTTTTTATATCGACAAATCGATCCATTTTTTTCCGATCAAAAAACAGGCAGCCGTATGATTGTCTCCGTAAGTTTTTACCTGAGGGATTGATTTCCTGCAATCCGGTTCAGCCAGGGGGCAGCGGGGGTGAAAGCTGCACCCAGGTGGAATGTGCTCTGCATCAGGAACCACGCCGGGGATGGCCCGCAGCCGGTTGCCCCGTTTGGCTGCATCGGGAATTGAGAGCATCAGCAACCGGGTATAAGGATGACGTGGATTATCAAATAGTTGATTCGCTGTGGCCGATTCGACGATTTTCCCGGCATAAATTACTGAAATTTTATCTGCAATTTCTTTAACCACACCTAGATCGTGGGAAATGAATAATACGCCGATCGAAAATTGATCTTTTAGTCGATGGATCAGGTTTAAAATCTGAAGCTGGAGTGTGACATCGAGAGCCGTCGTCGGCTCGTCAGCAATCAACAACGAGGGGTGGCAACAGATGGCCATGGCTATCATGGCGCGTTGTTTCATACCGCCGGACAGTTCATGGGGATAACTGTTCAGAATGCGTCTGCTTTTGTTAAAGCCGACCAGCCTTAAAAGTTCCAATGCACGCTTGATGGCTGAGCTTCGGTTTATTTTCAGGTGGAGTCTCAGGGTTTCAGTGATCTGTTCTCCAATTTTATAGGCCGGGTTCAAATATTTCCCTGGCTCCTGAAAAATCATGGCGATTTCTTTTCCCCTCAAAAGACGCTTTTCGTTTTCAGAAAGACTTAAGAGGTTTGTTCCTTTAAAAAATACACGGCCTCGGTTTACCGTTGCCGGTGGTGTCGGTAATAACCCCATGATACAGGTGGCGGTCACTGTTTTTCCGGAACCGGATTCACCTACCAGCGCATGGGTTTCTCCCGATGCCAGAATCAAATCTACCCTACGCAGGGCGTGAGCGGTGGTTCCGTGTTCCTGCCGGAAGCTGATATCCAAATCCTGAATTTTCAGCAGTTCGTTTTCGGGACCCATATGTCCTTAGCTGATCCTTATTTTGGGATTGAGGATACTGTATAGCATATCAACTACGAAGTTAATGAAAGAAAAAATAAAAGCGACAAACATAACGCCCCCCTGAATCAGTGGAAAATCGCGCTGATAAACGCCGAACAGAAAAAGCCTGCCCAAGCCCGGCAGCGAAAATACCTGCTCAATGATAATGGCGCCGCCCAGCATGTATCCGAGCTGGATGCCGGCAATTGTGATCACCGGCAACAGCGCATTTTTAAGCGTATGCTTGAAGTTTACCATACGTTCGGTCAGTCCCTTGGATCGGGCCGTAATAACGTATTCTTTGCTGAGCTCCTCGAGCATCGATGCTCGGGTGAGACGGAGCAAAACAGCAGCCCTTGCAATCCCCAACGAGATAGCCGGCAGGATGAGGTGTTTGATAGTACCGGAACCGAACAATGGAAACAGTTTTATTTTTACAGAGAGTATAAGGAGCAAAAGTATACCCAACCAAAAACTCGGGATGGCCATCCCGACTTGAGATAAAACCATGCCGAAATAATCCCAGAGTGACCACCGTTTAACGGCTGAAATTACTCCCAATGGGATGGCGATAAAAATGGACAGCATGGTTCCCATCAAGGCAAGGCTCAACGTCAAAGGGAAACGCTCCAGAATCAGTTGGGAAACCGGCTGCCCTGAAATCATGGAACGGCCGAAATCAAACCGCAAGACACTCCAGACCCACTGAGTGTATTGTGCCGGAAGCGGTCTGTCCGTTCCCAGTTTTATCCGGATAGCCGAAATGTCGCTCTCTGTAGCATCTATCCCGGCAACCACCAGGGCAGGATCGCCCGGTATGACCCGAATGACGAGAAAAACAATGGTCGAGATCAACAAAACCGTAAGGATTAATCGGCAGAATCTTCTGACTGCAAATAGTAAAATGTATCGTTCCTTTTCTGTTCCTAAGATTGCTTACTTCATTTACCACTGCCGGATTTGACCGGTTTGTGCCAAATCTATTTTGCCTTGAAAAACACGCCCGGCCTGATGGATAAGCTCTTGGTGGTCACCGAAATGAGGTAAATGGGTCAGAACGAGATGCTGAACCCCGGCAGCCGCCGCTATCTGTCCGGCTTCACCAGCCGTTAAATGCCCGGGAATTCTTCCGTGAAATTCATCATAGAGGCTGGCTTCACAAAGAAGCAAATCGGCTCGATTTGCAATACGAACAAGCGCATCGGTCCAACCGGTATCTGCTATATAAACCAGGACCCGATCCTTCTTTTCGATTCTCATTGAAAAGCTTGGGTCTGGGTGCTCATTACGGGAAAACGTAAATCTCAGTCCTCCCAGCTGAAGCGGTGTGTTCTCATCAATTATGTGTCCGTGGCAGTATTTCAAATAATCCAGCCTTTGTATGTTCTCATCTTCGTGGGGTCCGTAGATGTTAAGAGGGCGGTGGCGTTTTCCCAGGTCCATCAAAATACGGGTCGCATATTGCAAACAGCCTAGATCGGCCACGTGATCCCAGTGATAGTGGGACAGCACAACAGCGTGGAGCTGTTCAAGCGCAATATGGTTTTGCAGCCGGGAGAGCACCCCTGATCCACAATCAACTAAAATATTCAGGCCATCTGATTGTAGCAGATAGCCTGAAGTAGCTGCGTGGGCACTCGGATATGCTCCCCACCAGCCGATGGTAATGAATTTATTCAAGTTTCACACCTGATATTTTGAGAAAAGCCACATCAGGCATAGGGTAAAAAGAAATTTTCATGTGAAAAATTGATACGGTTGTTCAATTTTATTTTCTATCCCCTGCAATTCTCTGTTCTTTTGTTTTTCAGCAATATTTGAGGACTTCTCCGATATGGGGAATTATGGGGCAATCATTAATTTCCTCGACCCCCAAAGAACCGAACCGATTAATTATCAAGGGGTTCATGCCTACTTTTCGGCAACCGATCGCATCATCATAATAGTTATCGCCAACATAGAGACACTCCCGGGCATTAACGTCCGCTTTATCGAGTGCAGCCTTAAAAATTTCTGCACTCGGTTTGGTGTAACCGATCTCGGATGAAATCACCTTATGCGTAAAATACTTGTTGAGTTTTGCATTTTTTAAGATTTCCTGTGCGCTTTGATCCCAATTCGAAATAATACCCAAAGCGATCGAATTTTTTTTCAGCTCTTCCAATGCTTGATGAACACCATCAAACGGCAACCAATAATTGAGCGTCTTTTCCTGAATTTTTTCCCATCGTTCGTCAACTTCGCAGGCATTCAGATCGAGCTCCAACCGATAATTCAATACGCCTAAAAACCAGGGCATGTAAACCGCTCTCTCTTTCAAAAAAATGCCCGGATACTCCCGCATAAACAGTTTATCGGTTAGATGAAAAGATTTCTCCAGCCTATTTAACGAAACCTCAATGCCATATTCTTTCAAAACCTGTTGATAAGTAATTTCGCGTTGCATATACAGCAAGGTGTAGCCGATATCAAACCACACATATGATACTTTCAAACCGATCTTCTCCTTTCATAAAAGTAGCGGCTGTGGCAGCTGATCTAGAAGCTGACCTGTCGGTCTTATTGAAGTAATTCCTGTGCGACCCTGCAGTAAGTTTCCACACCCAGCAATAGTACTTCTTCATTGAAATCAAACGCCGGATTATGAACAGAAACACAACCTTCTCGGCCGGTGCCGAGCGCAAAAAAACATCCCTTTGATTTTTGCAGATAAAACGCAAAATCTTCGCCGCCCATTGTCCGCCCGGGATCGATCACATGTCCTTTACCCACGGTTTTTTCAGCACACCGCCATACCACCGCAGCAATCGATTCATCATTGATGGTTGCCGGATACCCCTTTTCAAATTTCAGTTCAAAATCAGCCCCCATCGACTCGCATACCCCGCTGACGATTTTTTCGATGCGCCCTTTCCAGCTATTCCATATATCCTGATTAAAGGTCCTAGTGGTTCCGCTCAACTCGGCTTCGCCGGGGATTACATTGAAGGCGGTTCCGGCATGGAAACTCCCGATCGTAACCACCGCCGGCTCTAATGGATTCATCTGCCGGCTGACAATCCGCTGTAAGGCATTGACCACCTGAGTGCCCACCTCAAGCGCATCTATGCATAAATGAGGCATGGCTCCGTGTCCACCTCGACCCTTTATTTTGATGTCAAAGCGATCCATCGCGGCCAAAAACGGACCCGCTTTTACACCGATAGTTCCCTCCGGAATTTGGGGCCACATATGGCAGCCGATCGCATAGTCGACTTTGGGGTGATCCATCACCCCGGCCTCGATCATAGGTTCGGCACCGCCGGGACCTTCTTCGGCCGGTTGAAAAAGAAATTTAATTTTACCGCTGAGTTTATCCTTCATTTTGTTAAATACGGATACGGCGCCCAGCACCATCGCCATGTGTGCGTCATGCCCGCAAGCATGCATAATCCCCTTGTGAGTAGAGGCGAAGGGAAGGCCGGTTAATTCTTGGACAGGCAGTGCATCCATGTCGGCACGGATCATTAGCGTCGGGCCGGGCCTTTCGGTCTCCATCAACCCGACGATTCCATACCGGGCAATTCCGGTCTTTACATCCAGCGCTTGTGTGTTCAGATAATCGGTTAAATAAGCAGACGTCTTCTTTTCCGTAAAAGCGGTTTCGGGAATCTTATGCAGGTCGCGACGTAGTTGGATGATCAGCTCTTTTTGTTCAAGGACCAGTTGGCGGACGTTCACCATGACAATACCTCAATCTATTTTCTGCTTCATTTTCAACTAAATGCTCTAATTCGTAAGTTCGATTACATATTTAAGAATACGTGTGTTAAGGCAAATAACTCAAAAAAGCCTGTGACATATTTCGCCGAAGCCGTCAATAAAATTCAATTAAAAAAAGACTCGCCTCCGGC
>CAZSON010000085.1:8338-11454 GCA_964608375.1 uncultured Desulfobacter sp.
CATATTTCGCCGAAGCCGTCAATAAAATTCAATTAAAAAAAGACTCGCCTCCGGCCTGGAAGGCCCCTGCAGCGGCAACTCCCAGTGCTCTGTGATTCAATTATTTTCTTTTTTAGATCTGCCGGTAATCATGATGATAGCCACAACCACCAACCCCGCACCAATCCATTGAACAGATGATAGCCTTTCACCAAGCAATATCGTAGCTAAAATAATCGTTAAAATCGGTTCCGTATTCATCAACATGGAAGTTTTAACCGGGCCGGCGATCTCAAGACCGGCAAAAAAGGTCATATAACCGATGGTAAGCGTCAGGCTTGAAATGCCCAGCTTTAACCAGCTGTATTGGGAAATGGTCGATACCGGACCGCCGGTTAAAAGTAGAAATACCAAAAATAAAACAGTGCCCGAAACAAGACAGTGGAAGTTAACCGCCTGTGGGTTGACGGTTTTCATCGTGACACTGCTGATGCAAACAAGGCTGACGAAACCAAATGCGGCTAACAGCGCAAATGCAACACCTTGCCAGTTGAGGGTCGATTCAGTTTGCATTCCTAACGCGAGCGCAATACCGATAAATGCGGTAACGATGGCAATCAAACGGGTGATTGTGATCGGTTCATTTTCTGTAAATCTCGATATGATTGCGATGAAAAAAGGGGCGGTATAAAAGATCAAAACCGCCAAACTGATCGGGAGGTATTTGGTGGCAGCCAGATATCCGACTCCGGCTATGAAAACAGAAATGCCGAGGGCAATGCCTGTATAGCGCTCGCGTTTGGGTAATTTTAATTGTTTTCCACGAATTTTTTGAAATAAAAACAGAAGAACAGTAGTCATCGAGTAACGCATGGCGTTGATAGTATGTATATCAATCCCATCTTTTAACGCCCTGTTTGCGGCTAAAATACTGAATGTGAATCCCGATACGGACAGTAAGGGCAAGCCGATACCGAACCATTTCCGTGTGTAGTCGGATGCCGGATTAATTTGATCGATCGGGCTTTGTTCCATAGAAGCTAATTTCCAAAAAGAGTACAATGATTAGGATTACCAGGGTATTTAGGGCAAGACTGTCCTATTATGCAATATTTAAATCGGGCGTTCATTCAATAACCTGTCTCAAAAACGTTTTATTGAAGACAAAAATGGAATTTGGATCGATTCTATGATATATCAAAACCAAACCAACAATTTTATTAAAGGAGGAAACAATGGATAAAATAGTAAATCGCGAGATACACCTTAAAAATCGTCCAGTTGGCCTCCCGCGTGAGAGCGACTTTGAACTTGTCGAAGTGCCGATCCCTGAGATTGGCGCAGGACAGATGCTCATTCGCAATATTTACATATCGGTTGATCCCTATTTGAGGGGTCGTATGGTAGATCGTAAGAGCTATGTGCCTCCGTTTCAGCTCAATAAGCCCCTGGAAGGCGGCTGTGTCGGTCAGGTGGTGGGATCGAAGGAAGGCAAATTTAAAGTCGACGATTTTGTTTTGGGCATGCAGACATGGGGTGAGTACAATATATCGGACGGCACAGGTCTCTTGAAAATAGATCCAGGTCCAGCGCCTATTCAATCGCACCTCGGAATCGCCGGGATGCCGGGGTTGACCGCTTATTTTGGCCTTCTTGAAATCGGCAAGCCAAAAAAAGGGGAAACCGTATTTGTCTCGGCCGCCTCGGGTGCTGTTGGGTCGGTCGTTTGTCAAATCGCGAAATTCAAAGGATGCCATGTGGTTGGGAGCGCCGGCTCGGACGAAAAAGTTTCTTGGCTCATTGAAGAAGCCGGGATCGATGATGCCTTTAATTACAAAACCGTAGATGACCTTGCCGCAGAGGTCAGGAAACATTGTCCAAAAGGGATCGATGTCTATTTTGAGAACGTGGGCGGCAAACACCTCGAAGCGGCACTTGCACATATGAATACATACGGGCGCATTGTGCTTTGCGGCATGATTTCCATATACAATGCGACGAAACCGCAGCCCGGACCTTATAATCTTTTCTATGCAATTTCAAAACAGCTAACGATTCAAGGCTTCATTGTGACGGATCACTTCGACATGCTCCCTCAATTTAATTCGGAAATGAGCAACTGGATCTCGGCAGGCAGAATCAAATGGAAAGAGACGATCGTGAAGGGAATTGAGAAAGCCCCGGATGCGTTCATCGGCCTTTTTAGCGGGGATAATTTTGGCAAAATGCTGGTCCAGGTTGGACCGGATGCGTTTTAAAGAAACAAAAAATTGAGACTAATAAAAAGAAAGAGAAAAAATGCGTAATATCCTAAAACAATTTTTTAATAAAACCGCAAATGAAAGTTCCCCGACAAATGACCGAAAATCAGATCACGACATACGGGTGGCGACGTGCGCTTTGTTTGTGGAGATAGCACGAATAGACGAAAAATTTACCCGGGCGGAAATGCAAACGCTTCTATCGATTCTAAAAGAAAAATACGGTTTATCCCCGGCGCATGCAGACGCCCTGATTGAAGAGGCAGAAAAGGAACTGAAAAAAAGTGTTGATTTATGGCAATTTGCCCGGCTGATCAATGAAAATTATTCGAACCAAGAAAAAATCGAAATCATCGAAACCCTGTGGCGAATCGTCTATGTTGACGGAAAAATGGACCAGTACGAACACTACCTGATGAACAAGTTGCAACACCTGCTGCGTCTCTCTCACAACCAACTGATCGATGCAAAACTAAAAGTGCTACGCTCCGGGTAATAGAGAAATAACCATTGCACCTCCTCTTTTTGACTTAAATCAAGGAAAAAACAGAAAAGCTGGTCTATTTTATGGTTTCAACAACCATAACTAATAATTCAAGGTTAGCACCAGATATTTTAAGGAAAGTCGCATCAGGCATAGGGTAAAAAGAAATTTTATTTACCCCACACCAGATGCGGCACTGTGCGCCATTAGGGGTGCGGAACTTGAGTGATAACCAATATAATCCAATCGAGTTTTGACTCTATTAGGGTGGAATTGCCCTATTGAAAAACGTGTATGTAAAAGGAGGTCAATTATGTGTCAGAGCTACAGAAAGGTTTGCGTTTGCGGAGAAAATACATCTGAAATTTTCTTTGGAAAAATGATCTTAAATG
>CAZSON010000086.1:0-11448 GCA_964608375.1 uncultured Desulfobacter sp.
TATGGTTGCAACCACTCCGCTGGTTATGCTGGTGGAAAACATAGGATGGCGGGCAACTTTCCAACTGACCGCTGCCGTCAATCTCCTTATGATTATAGTCTTTTATGTCGTAGTGCGTGACGAACCGAAAAAAGGATCATTCAGCCGTTCTGCCGCTGAAACCGGTTTGGCTCCACGCCAGGCCATTTCCGATCTTATGCTTCTTCTGAGGCAAAGAGACTACTGGATCATCTCCTTCGGGACCTTTGCCAGTTACGGTATTTTCGCTGCGTTTCAAACGCTTTGGGCCGGACCCTACCTTATGGAGGCAATGCGCCTTTCCGCGAGAAATGCAGGGCATATTATTTTTCTGATGAATCTCGGCTTAATCCTCGGTGGTGGAATCTGGGGTGCTCTATCGGACAGAGTAATGAAAACACGCAAATGGCCCGTTTCAGGCGGACATATCATACTTGGTATTATCACTGTGATTCTTGCCGTATTACCCCCCGGTATCGGGGCATTAGTTTTGACGAGCCTTTTTTTTGGTTTTGGTTTTTTCAGGATGACCGGCGCGTTAATGTACACCCAGATCAAAGAGCTGATGCCGACTGAAATGGCGGGCACCGCAATGGCGGGCATTAATTTTTTTACAATGATGGGCTCGGCTGTATTTTTGCAGGGCCTGGGCAGCCTGATGCAGTATTTTTACCCTGAAACATCAAGAGGCCCTGAGGCCTTCAGGGTTGCCTTTTTCCTATGCGCGATCTGCCTGGCGGTCTTATCGTTCCTCTACCTTTTTACACAGGATACCAAGAGAAAGCCCTGGTTAAATCGAATCCTTTTCCCCAATCGATAAAGGAAGCAGGGCCGGTCTAATCATCCGATGCCTTTTTCGATCCAAGATAGTGATAAAGACAGAGGAGAATTTCTAATCTAAGCTCCAGTTTCAGGGATAATCAAAATAATCTTTGTTCCCTTTCCTACTTCGCTTTGTATCCTCATTTTCCAGCCATGTAACTCTATAAAATGTTTAACAATTGCAAGCCCCAGACCTGTTCCGCCCAATGCCCTTGACCTTGCACTGTCGATTCTATAAAATCTTTCGCCGAGTCTTGAAATGTCGCCTGCTCCTATACCTATCCCCGTATCTTCCACTGATATTTCGATAGTATTATCTTTAACTTCATCCCTTACGGTAACAGTTCCAAATTCCGTAAATTTGACAGCATTATCAATTATATTCAGGAAAATCTGTGTGAGCCTGTCTCTGTCAGCAGTAATTGAACAAGATCCCTCGGGTATCTTATTTAAAAGTTTTATGTCTTTTGATGAAATTTTTTCCTTGAGTGTAAGAAAAATCAAATCAATAAGCTCTCTAACATCAATCTCCTTAAGGCTGAGATTCACCTCGCCCTTATCCAGATTTGCCAGTGTTAAAAGGTCCTGAACAAGGCCGTTCAGCCTTTCGCTATGGTTTTTTATTATCCCCAGATACTTATAAGCAGTTTCGTTATCATCTATTGCCCCATCAAGCAGAGTCTCTGCAAACCCCTTTATTGCAGTTATAGGTGTCTTAATTTCATGTGATACATTCGCAACAAAATCTCTTCTGACTGTTTCAAGGTGTTTTATTTTTGTGATATCGTGCACAATAATCACAAAACCAGCACCCAAGACACTGGATTGAAGCAGGGTAACTGTAATATACAGTTGTCTATTCGAAGGATAAAATATTTCCACTTCTCTCAGTGCAGTGCGTGCTGTATTTCTTGCCTCCTGCACAGCATCCTGAACAGAAGGGTCTCTTAAAATTTCATAAAAGGGCCGGCCTGTGATGTCCTCTGAAATACCGAGCATCATATTAATAGCAGGACTTGCAATAGTAACATTTCCTTTTTCATCAGTTACAAGAATTCCATCGCGCATGGTGCTGAAAACAGTTTCCAGAATTTCCTTTTCTCTTGTAAGGTTCTTTACCTTTATTTCCAGTTCCGCAGCCATAATATTCAGATTTTTTCCAAGCTCTCCTATCTCATCTTCAGGAAGCATGAAGAGTTTTCTATGAAAATTTCCTTTTGCAATATCTTTGGAGGCTTCGGCAATATTTTTAATTCTTTTTGTGATTGAACCGGACAGATAGAGACCTATTATTATTGAAAATGTAAGCGCAAAAAACGAAGCAAGGATTATTTTTTCTCTTATTTCATACAGTGTATTTTCGATATCAGTCATTGGATAGGCAAGACGGAGAAAGCCTCTTAACTCACCATTATCCATAATCGGCACTGCAAGATAAAACAGGTTTTTCTTTACGGTATCGCTGTACCTGATGCTTCTACCCGAACTCTTAACCATAGCCTTACGAATTTCCAGCCTTTGCAGGTGATTATCCATTACAGACGCAGGTTTGTCTGAATCACCCAGGACAGTGCCATCGTACGATATAATGGTAATCCTTGCATTTGTTTTTGCTTTTATATTTGATGCAAAAGTATCGAGATTTTTATTTTTTTCAAGTGATGTTAGTTCATCAACAATTACCCTCCCCTGGACGAGCAGACTTTCTTCTAGCCTGTCTATAAAATAATTTTTCAGTGCGTGAGAAAGGTAAAGTCCTAAAGGTAAAAAGATAAGAGGAATTAATACAACATAAAAGACAATAATCTTTCTCGACAAACTCAATCGTTGTCTCCTGCAAAATAATATCCAATACCTCTCATTGTTTTGATGTGTCTTGGGCTCTTCGGGTCATCCTCTATCTGGCTTCTAAGGCGGTTTATGTGCACGTCAACTGTACGCGGTGTAACAAAAGCCTCTCCTTTCCACACTGCATCAAGCAGATGGTCTCTACTGAATATCTTGCCCTTTCGCTCTATAAGAAACTTCAATATTTTAAATTCTGTAGCGCTGAGCTTTATGGGCTTTCCCTTTACACTTACCCTGTAAGTATCGAAATTTATATTAAGGGCACCTATCTTCATCTCTTTAGGTGCCTTCCGCTTTTCATCTGTCCTTCTCAAAACAGCCTTTACCCTCGCAACTAACTCTCGCGGACTGAAAGGCTTTGTCACATAATCGTCTGCACCTATTTCAAGACCTACAATTTTATCTGTCTCTTCAGCTTTTGCAGTAAGCATAATAATTGGGATCCCACTTGTTTTTTCGTCCTTCCTGAAGATTTTGCAAAGTTCAAGGCCTGAAATTATTGGAAGCATTAAGTCAAGGATTACAAGTTTATAGCTTTCTGAACGAATTTTTCTCAGGGCCTGTTCTCCACTTTCAGCGGAATCAACGGAAAAGCCTTCCCTTATAAGATTGTACCTTACAAGTTCTATAATATCAGGCTCATCATCTACAACAAGAATTTTCATTGAGGGGGTTCCATATGCCTTATAATTTTGCCTTCAACCATATAGATAACCATTTCCGCAATATTAGTGGCGTGGTCTGCTATGCGCTCGAGGTATTTTGAAACATAGGTTATTCTTGTAGCCCTCGAAACATTCGTTGGATCCTGAATCATAAAAAAGAGAAGTTCATTAAAGACCTGAAGATTCAGGCTGTCAACTTCATCGTCTCTCTTTATAACATCTATTGCCAGTTTAGTATCTTTTTTTATTAATGATTCAAGCGAATCTCTCAACATCCCCTCAGCTATCTCTGCCATTCTTGGTATATCTATGTAGGGCTTCAGTGGAGGCTCTTCATTTAATTCAATTGCTCTTTCTGATATATCTTCAGCTAAGTCACCAATTCTTTCAAGGTCTGTTACTATCTTCATTACGGTCGTTATGAATCTTAAATCTCCCGCCTTGGGCTGTCTGAGCGCTATCAACCTTATGCATTCTTCGTCTATTTCAACGTCAAGTGCATTAATCTTATGGTCATTTTTTATGACTTCCCTTGCAAGGTCGCTGTCTCTCTGAACAAGCGAGCGAACAGAGCGCCTTATGGATGCCTCTACCATAGAGCTCAGTTTCAATGCCTTTGCATTAAGGTTTCTTAACTCATCATCAAAAACTGCCATTTCTGAACCTCCTAGTAATGTCTCGGGCGCCTACCGCACAGGGTTGCTGTCAATAATGTCATGTATAGCTTTCTAAGTATTGTCTTTGCACAATCTGAGCAATCAAGCTTGCAGAACACTTTTTGATTGCAGGTGTTTATGCATTTATTACTCTTTATTATTATATTGTTATTTTCCTCGTTAATCCATTTTATTGCATTTACAATGATAATCCCTTATCCATAGCGGCCAGTGATATAATTCTGCGTAAGCTCATGCTCAGGGTTAACAAATAAATTGTCCGTATCACCAACTTCCACGAGACTACCGAGATGAAAAAAAGCGGTGCGTTGTGATACGCGTGCTGCCTGCTGCATGGAGTGGGTCACTATGATAATCGTGTAATTCTGCTTCAATTCAGCTATAAGTTCCTCGATCTTCGCTGTGGCGATTGGATCAAGCGCTGAACAGGGCTCATCCATCAAAATCAATTCCGGCTGGACAGAAATCGCACGGGCGATACATAACCTCTGCTGCTGCCCTCCGGAAAGGCTTGTTCCCGGATGGTCAAGCTGGTCCTTTACTTCATCATAGAGCCCTGCTTTCTCCAGACTCGTAATAACTATCTCGTTGAGTTCCACTTTATTTCGGGCTAAACCGTGAATGCGCGGGCCGTAAGCCACGTTTTGATAAATCGACTTGGGGAATGGATTGGGTTTTTGGAACACCATACCGATTCGAGCCCGCAGCAGCACCGGATCCATATTCTTATTATAAATATTTTTCCTGTCTATGGTAATTTCGCCTTCAACCCTGCATGTCTTGATAGTATCATTCATACGGTTGATACACCTGAGAAATGTGGTCTTTCCGCAGCCGGAAGGCCCGATAAACGCAGTCACCTCTTTTTCTGCGACATCTACGCTCACATTTTTAACGGCATGATTTTCCCCGTAATAGACATTCACATTTTTGCAGGAGATCTTTGCCTTTTCATCATGAAGAAAAGGGGCGCCGACTGTTTTAATAATTTCATAGCGTTTCATGATTATATTATTCATCACTTGCATAAATTTACCTTCATTCAACATTAAGGATTTCTTGCCTACCACCTTCGTTCGAATTTCTTTCGCAACACGACTGCCAGTGCGTTCATGACTAACAAAAAAGCCAGGAGCACGATGATCGCAGCCGATGTCCGCTCTAAAAATGCTCTCTCCGGACTGTCCGCCCAGAGATATATTTGTACGGGAAGCACAGTGGCCTTATCAAATATTCCCGCAGGGATGTCAACAATAAAGGCTACCATGCCGATCATCAATAATGGAGCGGTTTCTCCTAACGCCCGCGCCATACCAATGATAGCGCCCGTCAACATCCCCGGAAGCGCAAGCGGAAATACATGATGCATTACTGACTGCATTTTAGAAGCTCCAACACTCAGCGCTCCTTCTCTAATAGATGGCGGCACCGATTGTAAAGAAGCGCGGGAAGCAATAATTACAGTTGGAAGCGTCATAAGCATTAGGACCACTCCGCCCACAATCGGCGCAGAGCGCGGCAAATTGAAAAAATTTAAAAACACGGCAAGGCCGAGCAGGCCGAACACGATCGATGGAACAGCTGCAAGATTATTGATATTTACTTCTATGATATCCGTCCATATATTTTTCGGGGCAAACTCCTCAAGATAGACAGCAGTTGCAACACCTAAGGGAAATGACAGAATCAGTGTCACGACCATGGTGTAAAAGGAACCGACCACCGCACCCCATATTCCAGCCAGTTCCGGTTCACGTGAATCGCCTCTGGTAAAGAATGCGAGATTAAAACGTTTTTCAAGTGCTTTCTTCTCGATCAGTCTGTTTACCCAGGTAAACTTGTTTTCTTTAATGCGGCTTGTCTCCTCATTACCTGCTTTGATACGCCCCTTTAACAGCATATCGATGTCATCATCCCCAGGCACCCATACGGTTTGTGTCGTTCCGATGAGGCCGGGATCGTCCATTGCCATTTTCCGCAGCTGAAACGCAGCGCCCGAACTGATCAGCGAGTAGAGGTCTCGCTTTTCCCGCCTTCTTTTAACCTCCGGGAACATCTCCCGCAGAGTCTTTTTAATTAGCCCGCTATAATCAGCCTGTGATAAAACGTCAGGGTCTCCTGTATGGTCCGGATCTATTACCGATGCATCAAACGTAACATCTAACCGGATAAATGTCTGCTGAAAGGCAGTATAACCGTTTCCTGTTATAGTAACAAACAGTATCGCTAACATTGATAATGCTGTGAGTATAGCGGCAATACCAAGCGTTTTGAATATCTTCTCTTTTGCATAACGCCTCTTCAGCCCAGACTTGATTATCTTAAGCCTGGATTCGTGACTGTTAATATCCATTTTATTCATACTGTTCTCGGTATCTCCTTACCGCATATAATGCGATGATGTTGAGACAGAGAGTTATGATAAATAAAACCAGTCCGAGTGCGAATGCGGCCAGGGTCTTGGGGCTGTCAAACTCCTGGTCGCCTATCAGCAGGGTTACGATCTGTACCGTAAAAGTCGTCACTGCATCAAGGGGATTAGCTGTCAGTTTAGCGGTAAGACCAGCCGCCATGACCACTATCATTGTCTCTCCGATCGCGCGGGAGACAGCAAGCAAGATGCTGCCGATAATACCCGGCAAAGCCGCGGGTAATACCACCCGGACAATAGTCTCAGATTGGGTTGCTCCAATGCCCAGCGAGGCGTCGCGCAGGCTTTGCGGCACGGCATTGATGACATCATCAGAAAGGGATGATACAAAAGGGATAATCATAATCCCCATAACTAGTCCGGCAGCCAGGGCGCTCTCTGATGAAACTTCCATGCCTATTTTACTCCCCATATCCCTCAAAAAAGGCGCTACAATCAATGCGGCAAAAAAACCGTATACAACAGTAGGGATGCCCGCAAGTACTTCCAGAAGGGGTTTAACAACTGTCCTGAGCTTTTCCGCAGCATACTCAGACATATAAATTGCAGACATAAGTCCGATTGGCACAGCAATTATCATGGCAATCGCTGAAATCATTAATGTGCCAGTTAACAGAGGAACTATTCCAAAGGAGCCGGATGCTCCGACCTGATCCGCCCGTATAGCCATCTGAGGGCTCCATTTTAGACCGAGCAGAAAATCAGTTGCCGGTATCTGATTAAAAAACCGGACAGCCTCAAACAGCACCGACAGCACAATACCGATCGTCGTAAATATGGCGACAGTAGAACAGAGTATCATCAGCACCTGAACGGTGCGCTCAACCTTAATGCGCGCCCGCATTGCAGGATTGACATATCTCATGCTAAGCGCCAGTCCGGCCGTGCAAAGGGACATCACTACTATCACAATGGCCAAAAAACCGACAGATCTCAGCCTGTTGTAATGTTCTGCTGCAGCAAGCAGAAACTCATCAGGTTTTCCACTCACGATAATGCCGTTTGCGAGATTTACAATATCGTTAATAACGAGCGACATCCGTTCTTCAGGCAGAGACTGAATCTCAGGGGGCAGGCCAGAAACGACTATGGAGTTAACTGCGGAAGATTGAAATGCAAGCCAGATCCCCAGGATTATGACTGCCGGGAGTCCGCACCAGAGGGCTACATATAATCCATAGTAGACAGGCACTGAATGAAGTTTCCTGATTTCTCCATTGACGGCTTTAAAAGAACGGCTCCGGCCCAGATAGAAACCTATGGCTGACAGGATGGTAATAACTATGATAAGTAAAAAATATTTCATGATATGTATTGCGGGCAGATGACACTATGTATATGAAAGATTACAACGTTATCGGTTATACACCGGACGTCGGATGAGCAGGCGCCCGGTATGCTGGCCGGGAATTTGTTACATGGAAAAATTTTTAAGCTTTTTACCATCCTTGCGAAATTTTCCTCTCTCTTCGTGCGGCATCGGAATGATTCCCTTGTCAATTAAATAGCCGTCGGGCCCCCAGGCCTTCTCGCTGGTAAACTCTCTAATATATTCTTTCATTCCTGGAATCATACTTACATGGGCCTTCTTCACATAGAAATAAAGGGGTCTTGAAAGAGGGTATTTCCCGTCTGCAATATTTTCAAATGTTGGCTCCACTCCGTCCACGATACTGCCCTGTATTTTGTCGGCATTCTGGTCAAGAAACGAAAAACCAAATACACCGAAAGCAGTTGGATTGGCTTCGAGCTTCCTTACGATGAGAACGTCATTTTCACCTGCTTCAATATACGCACCGTCTTCGCGTATGGCATGGCAGATTGCCTTATATTTCTTTTTGTTCTTTTTCTTCGTTGCCTTTATCCAGCCGAATTTCTTACATCCCGCTTCAAGCGCCAGCTCCGCAAAGGCATCCCTTGTGCCCGATGTGGGAGGCGGACCGAGGACTTCTATCTTTATATCCGGCAGAGTAGGATTAACGTCTTTCCATGTCTCAAAGGGGTTAGGAATCAGTGACTCACCAGCGCCTGATGGGACATCTTTTGCTAATGCCAGAAAAAGGTCTTTACGGCTGATTCTCATCCTTTTAGCAAGCTTTGAATTTGCAATAACGATACCGTCATAACCTATCTTTATCTCGGTGATTTCTTTTATGCCGTTTTTAGAGCATTTCTCAACTTCCGACTTTTTAATACGGCGGGATGCATTTGTTATATCGGGGTGTTGAATGCCGATGCCTGAGCAAAACAGCTTAAATCCGCCGCCGGAGCCTGTGGACTCAATCTTTGGTGTTTTAAATTTTGTTGTTTTGCCGAATCGCTCTGCAACAACTGTGGCAAAGGGATACACGGTTGAAGAACCGACTATGCTAATGTAATCGCGTCCGGCAGCTCTGGCCAGTATACTGAATGACAGCACCAAAATAGATACAGATAATAGTCTTATTAAAGCTTTCATTTTACTCTCCTTTTCATTTTACTTATTTTACTTTTCTTTTGTTACAAAAATGTTACAAACAGGTTATAAATATGTTACGAATTACGATTTACATCTTCTATCACCCCTTTGTTTATTTCCGGATATCGCTCATAATTTATCACCTCCTCCTCAAAACCTTTGAAAGAAATATCGGACAACCATCATAGTTTTCCGTTTGAATTAAGAATACCTTCTATTTGTTACAGCTTTATTAAGGCAAGATTAATTTTCGGTTAATTTATAAATGCTCTGGTACTAAGTTGTTACCAACTGGGGAAAGGCCAGACTGATATAATCCTTGCCGGCTAAATGAGGAGAAAATAATGCCTCTGTCTCATCCCTGAAAAGGGTCAGACTCACCCTTTGTTCCTTTATGGCCTTTTTGATGGAAGAAGGGTTCTTAGAGGCAAAGACCTGGGTCTTCCAGCTATATATGTGTTTTTTCTCATGTAAGTCAGAATTGGCTAAGAAGGGAAGTTTACTCAAACCAACCATGCTGAATAGGTCATCCCGGTTAGCGATCTCCCAGGCATCGATAAGGTCAAGGTATCTCTCCCGATTCTCCCACATATATAGGGTTGTCTCCTCGATCTTCTGCCGGTCCTGAAGCTCGGAGATCTTGTAGTAGGGGTGGCAGGCAATAGCCAGTCCATCCTGACGGTGTATCACTTCAATCACCTCTTTTGCAGAAAGGTTGGCATTTATGGTTTCTTTAATATCAAGACCAAGAATATGAAATCCTTTCTTGCTGTTGGTGACCTCTATTCCCGGAAGGATCAAAAGGTCGTATTTTTCTCTGGCATAGGAGGAAACTTTCTTAATGGCCCAAAAATATCTATCAAAATTATCTATAGATGCCCCTTTTTTTATCCAATTCAGGCTGTGAGGGCACTGAGTGTCAAAGACATGGTCGGTAATTGCAATAACATCAAAGCCATTTACCCCGTATAGGTCTATTACCTCTTTGAGTTTCATCTCACCATCACTGAAGGTTGTATGAATATGAAAATCGCATAAAAGTGGTCTCCTCAAATTTTTATCTCCTTTGTTCTTGGTTTTCTCCTTCTTTTTTATTTTCCCTTTCACCATTCTTATCCTATAAAATGGTTTTGTTACAGCTTGATTACCATTGGGTTAAGGTTTGATTAAAATCTAAGAGACTTCCCGAAAATGAGTAATTTCTACTCCATCTTCATCCCTCAAAAGCGCCCTGGCATTCATAATGGCCTTTTGCATATCCTCTTCTGGGGTCCTTGAGACCTCCCCGTGTCCGGGATAGAGCTCGTTTATCTTCCTTGCCTCCAATAGGCAGATTGAACTGATATAATCACCGACGCTGCCGGACTCACCGATATAGGAGAGTGTTCCCCCGGCGAATAGAGTGTCCCCTGTAAAAAGGATCTTCCGGATAAACTCATAGATGCAGATCGAACCGGAACTATGTCCGGGTGTATGCACCACTTCCAGACTGTAGTTTCCCAGATCAAAGCGAAACCTATTCTCCAACCAGAGATGGACTTTAAGGGATGGCTCGTTGAGGTCCCCTGACTTATACATAGTAACGTATCTATCTTCCACGGTAATCTTAGTAGCAGCAAAGCGATGGGCAGCAATAAGAGCATAATCCTGGAAGTAACGATTTACCCCGATATGGTCAAAGTGCTCGTGGGTATTTATTACTATGTCAATATCCCTGAGCTTGAGCCCCAGTGTGAGTAAGGACTTTCGCAATCTGGAGAAATTCTTGTCCACGCCCGAATCGATGAGGAGATTTTTGTAATCACCCCTGATCAGGTAACTGTGACTGCTTGTATCCTCGCCCCTAATCAAGAATATATTAGGGCATAACTCTGTAATCCGTTTACCTTTTACCATAATCCCTCCATTCACTCTTTTTGGCCGTTTCTCTATCTTCATATATCCGAAAGATATGATCCAGACGATTTTGCCTTAAGTAGTTCAGTATCTCCGGTTTCAAGGAGCATAACTTCAAACCACCCCTTAAAAGGTTGACCTTTTTTCTTATACCATTCAAAACCCCCACAAGAGTGATTGGTTCAAACTTTTCTAATTCTTTCATGTCCATAATCACCTTAATACCTTTTTCCTTGAGATAGGGGGAGAGCCCCTCCTTTGCCATGACGGCTTCATTTTTTCTGGTCTCACCTGATATCTTTATGAGACAGAAACCACCTTCTTCAACAATGTGATATTTCACTTCCTTACAAATCCTTCTTTGGATGCTTTATTTACGATGCCGACTGTTTTAATAATAGACTCTTGTTACAGTTTGATTACGAATGGGTTAAGATATGATGAAGATTAGTGGGATTTTGAGATAGAGTTCGAAGAACTTTCTCAGAGACTGGTGATAAACGAAGGCGCGTTATGCCGAATATTGCTTTTCCAACGACAGGCGTTTCCAACTCCACACAGGAAATGTGGCTGAATATGAAGCAGGCTATATACCCCAGGTTCCGGACTCAAATTAGAAAAGTAAATTATATC
>CAZSON010000087.1:0-6391 GCA_964608375.1 uncultured Desulfobacter sp.
TGTTCCCATGCTCTATAACGGTTTTCATAAACGATTGAGACCTTTCTGTTTAAAAGTAAAGAAGTATATGAAGAAACATCGCCCATGTCAAATAGGCATTCATTCATAGTCATTTAGAGAGCAATATGGTCTTTTTGAGAGTACATCAAGCTTCGGAATCGTGTTTTCGAATATTACACCAGGCCTACCTCGCTCAACGGTTTATTCTCTAAGATTCGCTCCGGTCGGAAGATAGATAAATCCAGTGTCAGTGGCTTGCCGATAATCAATTCGGACAGGTAACGACCCACGGCCGGTGCTTGCTGTAGCCCATGGCCGGAAAACCCATTGGCCAGAAAAAATCCTCTGATCTCAGGCCATTCCCCCAGAATTGCATTGCCATCGAGGGTATTCAACGCATAAAGTCCGGCCCAACCCCGCATGAGTTTAAGGGTATCGAATGCAGGAACAAACTCTGCCAGCTCGGGCCAGAGCATCTCCATGAACCTTTCTTTGTCCCAGCTGAAGTCGTACCCGATCGGGTCCTCGGGCATCGATTTTCCGATCAGAATCGTACCGCCGGTTTCGGTCCGAAAATAGAGACCTGAAGGGAGAACGGTAAGCGGTAGGGAGCCATTGGGTTTCACAGCCGGATTCAGTGCAAAGACCTGTCGTTTGACCGGATTGACAGGAAGCTCTACTCCAGCTGTTTCAGCCACCTTGGACGCCCAGGCACCGGCGCAGTTGATTACATATTTGGATGTCAGGTTTTTTCCCGAAACCAACCGGACGCCGGAAATAGACCCGCCGGCAGATACGATCTCAATCACTTCATCATTGATGTATTCCACACCCAGGGACCTGGCTTTGGACTTGTACCCCATGAGCACGGCATAGGCATCAAAATGTCCCTCCTGATGGCCAAAAGTACCACCAGTAAAACCAGACATATCGTAAAGGGGATACTGTTTTTTAATCTTTTCCGGGGACCACCAGTCCACCTGACAGCCCAATCTGTTCTGCAATGTCAAGGCTTCCTGTGCTGCATCATCGGTAGATTCATCAATGAGAAAAAGATTTCCCTCGCGATGGTAAGCGATGTTCGGTTTATCCTCGCTGATCGCCATTTTTTCCTCAAATTCTTGCAGAACGTCCAACGCATATTGGGATATCTGGATGTTCTGTTTGAGGCTGAACTGAATGCGTGCATTGGCCATTGATAAAGTGGTCGATGCCCGCGTATAGGTTGGATCCATCTCGACAACGGCAACTTTGATCCTGTCCTCAGCGTTCACCAGGTTATATGCAGTGGATGAACCGATAATCCCGCCGCCTATGATAACTATGTCAAACAATTGATTTTCAGACCAATAATCTGCTCCTCTGGACCCGGGTCAGAGCTAATCGGCTTTGCCTTTAATTAATACGAAGTGTCAAGTGATCTAAAGTTATAAGGATCGGGCCCTTTGGACCCGGGTATCTATTTTTTGGGGACAACAGGGTTCTTCATGACCTCAGTGGTTCGGCCGAAGGAAGCGCAGTCCTGCCCCGATAGGGGATGTTTGCGGGCATACATGCGCTTTAGCTTTCTAGCCGGCACCTGCGGGTAGAAGGTGGCGATGGCCGCCTGGCTCCGGTCCTGAGCCACTTCCTCGATCTCGTACTGATCGGTGCCCAGACCGTTCGCCAACCCGCCGTAGATTTGCTGCTCGGTGTCCTTGCCCTTGATGATGTTGAGCTTATGGTCGCCGGGCTTCATCGCCTTGAAGTCCTCAGCCTCGGAGTTCGTCAGCCCGGGCGCCTGGTTCACCAGGTCCATGCAGGCCCGGTCCACCGCCACCGGATCGTAGGAGGCTAAGACACCGATGCTGTTGACGATCGGGGTATCGGTCCAGCCGTAGCAATCACAGCTGGGCGAAATGTCGATGGCGAAGTTCATATAAAAAGCTTTTCCCCCTTCTTTGGTCCTGGCCACGGCAAGGGCCGAGTCAGCGATGCGTCGACCAAGGGTGGGTAGGTGGTCAAAGCGCTGTATGGCGCCCACTCCTGCCATGTTGACACACAGGTTGGCGCAGGCAAAGCAGTAGACGCAGGCTTCCTGGTCCACCTTTAGCTCATTTTCGGTGATCTCGATGGCCCCTTCCGGACAGCAGTCGATGCAGGTCTGCCACCAGTCGCACGCCTGTTTCCTGCACCGATCCCGGTCTATCACCGGTTTGTCGCCGGCCAGGCCGCCGTGCAGGTTCATCTTGCCGCGCTTGGAGGCGCATCCCACCCCGATGTTTTTCAGCGCGCCGCCGTACCCGCCGGCCGGGTGTCCCTTAAAATGAGCCAGAGAGATCATGGCATCCGCGTCGGCGATGGCCCGGGCCACGAACTGTTTGTTCAGGTAGTTGCCCTGTTTATCGAGTTGAATAGTGATATCGTCGGTACCAAGCCAGCCGTCGGCGATGATCACCGGGCAACCCATGGTGCCGTGGCTAAAGCCGTTGAAATTGGCGGTCTCCAGGTAGTCTATGGCCAGCGTGCGGCTGATCCAGGGATGATAGGGCATGGTGGTAGTGTCAGTGACAAATGGGCGGCAGCCCCTTTCCTTGAGCGCTTCCACTATGGTGCGCACAATTACCGGGCGCAGGTAGCCTACGTTGTAAGCCTCGCCCATGTGAGTTTTTACCGCGACGATGTCACCTGTCTCACGGTTCTCCAGCCAGCCGGAGTGCTCAAGGATCTGGCGGGCCTTGATGGCCGTCGACTCTAAAAAGCGGTTGGCGCGGGCGTTCATGAACCAAATTTTTGCTTTATCCATCGGCCTATCCTCCATTTAAAGGTGTGTTGGGTTGAATCTTATTATATACTCAAGTTTCGCACCCCCCATGAGGCACAGGGCCGCATCTGGTGTGGGGTAAATAAAATTTTTTGGAAAAACTATGAAGCAGCCGTTTTTAACCGCAATTCATGAAGTAATCACCATGTACAGGCACGCGATGGTTTGGATTTTTTTGTGATATCAGTTGCTTCTGGAATGATAACTCTTTAAAGGTTTGGTGCCGTTGTCAAAGCGATTATCATCAATTTTTTCCAGATAAATTTCTTTTTACCCTATGCCCGATGCGACTTTCCTTAAAATATAAGGTGCGAAACTTGAGTTATATAGTTGATCAATTTAATTTTTTTCTCCAATAAGACCCATCAATTGATTTTTAATGGCATCGGTCTGTTCACTGTTGCGTTTGCGGGGATGGTCCAAATCGATCCGGACCTCTTTTCTGACCTGCGCGGGTCGCGGTGTCAGCACGATGGCGCGTTCGGCAAGAAAGGAGGTTTCGTTTACACAATGTGTAACAAACAGGATAGTCTTACCGGTTTTTTGCCAGATTGAGAGGAGCTCTTGCTGCATCGAATGTCTCGTCTGAGCATCTAAAGTGCCAAAAGGCTCATCCATCAGCAACACCTCAGGTTCATTCGCCAGGGCCCGTGCAACGGCTACTCTCTGTTTCATCCCTCCGGAGATCTCATGGGGGTAACTATTTTCAAAACCGTTGAGATCGATCATGTCAATATACTTGTGCGCAATTTGGGACCTTTCGCTTTTGGCAAGCCCTTTCAATTCCAGACCGAACTCGATATTCTTGATGACCGTCTTCCAGGGAAAGAGAGCGAACTCCTGAAAAATCATGCCGCGCTCCGGACCAGGTCGGGAAATCGGTTTGCCATCTAGATAGAGTTCTCCGGAGCTAGGCTGATCCAGACCCGCCAGCATTCTGAGCAATGTCGTTTTGCCACAGCCTGAAGGACCCAAAATACACAGAAACTCTCCATCGAGGATCTCAAAAGTCACTCCATCCAGCGCTTTCACCTGCCGGCCCGACTCATCTTTAAATAGTTTGGAGACTTTTTCCACGCGCACTTTAATGCCTGCCATGTTACTTTCCACTCCATGGTAAAAAATGGCCTTCAACATATCGAAAACACCAGTCAATACAGATCCCTACAAATCCGATCATAATCATTCCGGCCGTGATCAAGCCCAGATCATAAAGCCGCATCCCTAAAACCGTAATATAGCCGAGCCCGTATTGGGCATTGACGATCTCGGCGCCCACCAAACACATCCAGCCCACCCCCATCCCCACTCTCATGCCGGTAATGATACTGGGCAAAGCTCCCGGTATGATCACTTTGGTTAAAAGCTGGCGATCATTGGCTCCCAGGATCTTGGCCGCTTCGATATAAACTTTTCGCAACTCCCGTACGCCGGCGGTGGTGTTTAACAAAATAGGGAAAAGCGCGCCGATAAAGATAATGAATCCGGCATAATAAATACCGGGGAAGACCGATGGCCGGGTGGCTGTAAACCATAAAATGGCAAAAGGAATCCAGGCGATCGGAGGGATCGGACGAATGATCTCAACGATCGGGTAAAACAGCCTGGCTGCGTTTTCTTTCCACCCGATGAGAATTCCCAAAGGTATGCCGATCACCATCGCTATACTATAGCCGAACATAACCTTCACCAGGCTAAAAAAGAGATGTCGAAACAGATCGAATTTTTGAAAAAATGTCCCATAACCAAAAAGAAGCGTCTTGAAGGCCTCCAAAACCGAATTGGGCGAATTGAATAGAAAGGGGATGATGATGTCCAGATTCGGGGGGGCCAATAAAGAAAACAGGATCCATCCCAGCAGGATGACGGCAGGTAAAATAAAATAAATTAAAACTAACCGATGGTTATGGTTTCCCATTTTCCGCCCGTACTAATTTAGAAAATAATATGCTTTCAGGGATAAAGCGTCGATCCTTAAACCGTAACCTTATTGTGGTGCTTTTCCCATCACCCGTTTATATATTTCGGGTTGAGGCCCTATTTTGCCGGGCTGGTGGGGTGGTTCAGGATGGATCGCTTTTGCATATTTTAAATTGAAAACCCTTTCTTCAGATAAATTGTTTTTAATGTACCCGAGGTCTTTCATATCCTTTAAAATTTTCATTGTCGTCTTTACGCCTTCAGGTGACGGCAATGCGCAATAATTTCCTGCAAATTTCAGGGAATATTTCGCAAGCTCTTCATCGTAGCCGACAACATTCTTGATGCTTTTGGCAGCCTCGTCCGGATATGCCAGAGAGAAAATCGAAGCATCCCTGGTAATCCTCATAATTTTTTCAAAGAGGATAGGGTTTTCCTTGACGAACGCGTTTCGCGCGGCAATAACGCAGCACGGATTGTGGGGCACCATTTCCTCGGGCTTAAGCAGGGGCCTGCCAAAGCCTTTTACCAAAGGAATTTCATTGAACGGCGGCCATGCCACATAGGCATCTACATCCCCTTTTTTTAAAAGAGTCGGAAGTTGTCCGACACCTCCCAGTTCCCCGGCTTCCATTAGCTTCACGTCCTTTATCGGCTCCAGGCCATGCATTTTTAAAGTGATGCGTGTCAGGACATCTTGAATGGAGCCAAACACCGGCACGGCGATGAGCTTGCCTTTCAGATCTTCCACTTTTTTATACGGCGAGTCGGTCCTCACAATGATGGCCGAACCCTCCATGTGCGCAAACCCATAGATGGAAACATCGACTCCTTTGTCCATAGCCGAGATGGCGGGCGGGCCGCCCAAAAAACCTATGTCTATTTCTTTGCTCCTAAACGCCGGAATCATCGGTGGTCCCCCCTGGTACTCGATGATTTGCGCCTTTATACCGGCTTTTTGGAAAAGATTTTTATCTTTGGCAATATATATGGCCGATAGACACATGGCAGGATGATAGCCGATTTTAACTTTCATATCGGCGCTATGCCCTATTTGGGGCATTGTAAGACTTAAAACCAAAAGAGTCAGAGTGCCAAAAGTTGCCCATTTCCGAATTAAATAGGATTTCATGATAAATCGTTCTCCTTTTTTATCTGTTAGACTCGAATCAAGTGAAAAAGCTTCCGTGCGCCATACAAACCCTTTTTTTGCACTATTTCTGACAGATGCACCGGCAGGGCGATCATTGATGACAAATAGGAATCAGTGATCATAGTGTGGCGAGGCAACTCCGGGTTAGGATACAGGATATCGGTCGAATTGTCAAGACGGAATTTTGCGGATAATCCGTTCACCCTATCGTTGCAAAAGCTTAAGATACCGCAGATCCGAGGCGTCCGGGGATGCAGCTGTACTCATGTACCGCAAATCCCCGGCAACAAAGGAGATGCGGTGGCTTAAGCTTTCCCGAAAGGGTAAAAAATATGACAAAAATAACATAACGGTTGGATTTCACCTGTGGTTGACTTTAAAAAGTCTAACAGATTATCATATCACCCTTACGATCACTCGGTTTAAACCGATCTTGGCATATTTTTTATGCAACCATAGGGTTCAATCGACATGTTTATGGATGGTCACCCGGGTTTCGTTAAAGGCCGCTGTAG
>CAZSON010000087.1:6491-11434 GCA_964608375.1 uncultured Desulfobacter sp.
GTTCAATCGACATGTTTATGGATGGTCACCCGGGTTTCGTTAAAGGCCGCTGTAGGACCTAAATCGCTGGCGATAGCGCCGCGCAGTCGATTGACGCCGCCCTGATCATCTTTCCAGTGGCAGGGAACCATCTCGACGATATCGGCCCTGGTTTTATCTGAGGCAGCTGCCAGGGCTTGCAGACGGTCTAGCTTATTCTGCACCCACACGCGCTCACCCTCCTCAACTCCCAGATCTACCATAGTGCCAGGGTTCAGATATACCGTCGGTATGGACTTTGCTTCTTCTGAAAGAAGTTGAGAATTGAGAAAAGATCTCACTTTCACCATCAGAAGGGTAAGGCCGGCTTCCGGCTGTGGTCTTCCCTCGTAATCGGTAATAAACTGAAACTTGCCGTCCGGGGTGGGGAACTTGCCGTCCTGGTACGGAATATCCGGCAGGTTGCGTTTGACCGGTCCTTTCTTCACGTCTTCAAGGGTTATGCCCTGTTCATTTAGAGATCCAAAAGAGCGGGAAATCCATTCCCAGGGTGATATCGGCATGGCCCCTTCAAGCCCCATTCTGTCCAGCACCTTGCTGAAAATCCATAGATTGCTGCGGGCTTCTCCCTGCGGAGGAACAGCAGCATTGATCGGCCCCACGTACGAATGACCGTGGCTGGAAATTACATCATCTTCTTCCAGATATGTGGTGACCGGAAGCACTACATCCGCGCATCTGGCCGTGGCAGTCAGAAACTGCTCTGTTACGATGACAAAATCAAGACCTCTCAATACCTTTGTCAGATGCCGAGAATCCGGGGCAGAGGCCACCGGATTCATCATGGAAACCCAGGCAAGTTTGATCGGCGGGTTTTCGGCTTTTTCAATTTCCTGTGCCAGATACGGATTTAAGATCCGGCGCGGCTTAACCAATTCGACCCCCCTTTCTTTGGCTTTTGCCATCTCTTCCCGCATCATTTTGGTATCGAAAGGCATACCCATATTAAAGAAATTCGCACCGCCTCCCGGAACCCCCACGTTTCCACTGAAAAAAATCAACGAATGGATCAAACGGCTATGGGCGCCCCCCTGTTTATACCAGTTCATGCCGAGCCCGAGGTGGGTGGCCGTAGGCCGGTCGTCCCAATAGGCGGAGGCCAGATGTGAAACCTCATCAGCTGTTACATCGGCCCGCTTGAAGAGATCCTGATCGTCATAGCGGTCAAGCATCGCCGAGTATTCATCCCATCCAGTGCCGAGGCTTCGGACAAAATCAGGTTCCTCTCCCTGGCGGCGCCTCACCTCTCTTGCCACTGCGATAGCCAGATATCCGTCTCCGCCGGGCGCCAGCGCAATGTGTCTGTCCGCGATTTGGGCGGTTCGGGAATAACGCGGATCAACAACAGTTATCCTGGCGCCGTTTTTTTTGGCCTTTTTAACATAAGGGATAAGATGTACATTTGTAACCGATGGATTTTTTCCCCAAAATACGATATTCTTAGAGTTGAGCAGGTCATCGGGGTCGTGCAGGAGACAGGCGCCGAAATCGTTATTCTGGGCCGCCTGCAGCGCATCTATGGAAAGCCCCCCGGTGTTGATGGTGTTCCCCCCGAGATAGATCCAGAATATCCGCGGCATAAGCAGATTTAAAAAGGAAAGAGAGCCCGAATACTGAGCCCACAGCGAAGAGAGCTGGCCGTACTCTTTTCGGGTCTGAGTCAGTTTTTCCGCTACTATATCCAGGGCGTCATCCCAGGAAACCGGCTCAAAATCGCCGCCCTTTCGTATCATCGGTTTCAACAGACGCTCGGGGCTGTAAAATCGCTTCAGGTAATCGTTGCCCTTTGCGCATAGAAAATTCCGAGTAAAAGGATTGCTCGGATCAGCACGGTGTGACACGATTTTTCCATTTTTTACCGTAGCGATGATCCCGCAACGGTCAGGGCAATCCCGCGTACATGAGGTAACAACGTTTGTTTCCATTGAGCAGCCTCCTGATCTGTTTACACGTGTAGTAAATTGCCCTCCAAATCTTTGTTACCTTTTAATTAATAAGAAATTCTCTTTTTGTCAAGACAGGATGAATCAGAACCTTTGGGCACATTTTTTATCGACCTTTGAGCTCTTCCCACTTGTAGTCTATCAGCTCAAGCAGCACCCCGTTCATCTTCTTTGGATGAACAAAGGCGAACTCGCAGTCACGAAACTGCCTGGCACCTCCGATAAAGGGGTAATCCTTTTTTTTCAATTCGTCCATGGCATCCCTGGTATGATCCACGTTCAAACTGATGAGCATCACCCCTTCTCCTTTTTTCTCAATAAATCTGGCGACCTCCCCGTCCGGTGAGGTTGACTCCATCAGCTCAAAGCCGACTTCGCCCACCCAGTATCTGGCCACCCTGATATTTTCCGATTCATCAATGTAGGCATCGTCGGGTTCAGACTTGCCCAGCACCGGTTCCCAAATTTTTTTGGCTTTCTCCAGGTTTTTCACTGCAATAGAGATATGATCAACCTTGTTTGCCTTCATGATGATCTCCCTTTTTTATCTTCTGCTCGGATGTTAAAGTGTTATGATCCATCTTGCGGTTTTCCTAGCACCTCAGCGAACATCTCCATATCCCAGGTTTTGGAATCTGCGATGTTCTGGCGAAATTTTATAAAATCGATGGTGTCCCGGCCGGTAATTTTCTTCGTGTTGAAAGCCCCGAATCCTAAGAAGGCTTCGCCCCCCATGTTTGCCGCCAGCCAGTGCCGGTTGCCGTTTTTACAGATATCCCAGAAGTATTTCTTTTTCATTCGAATTCCGTCAACCGTTTTAATCAGACATCCGGGAAAAAGGTTGGCAAAGGTCCAGACAATCTTTTCAACCTCGTTGTCAAGGAGTTCAAAATCCGCATTGGGCTGATGTTCCTTGACAAAGGCCCGGGCTTCCTGAAACTCTTTCCCGGATTTAAATTCACCGTAAACAATCTCCCCGTCATCCACGTATCGATCGGTGATCACCATCGGGTTACGGACCCATTCGCCATCGACTTTAAGGACCGGCACGCATTTGCTGATCACGCTTTTGGTCTTCATCTTATAGGCCGACCACATTTCACACGATACGCAGTTCCACATGGCGTCCTCGATCCCGATATACCAGGGAAGAAAATCGCTGGAACCGCCGTCAGGCGCGCTGCCATGTCTTGGACCGGCCTGACCGAATATGGCAAGATCCGATGAAATGCTTATGTCGCAGGCCATGCCGATCTCCTGCCCGCCGGCCACCCGCATTCCGTTCACCCGGCAGATGACCGGTTTTTTACACCCAAGGATTGCATCGACCATGTGATTGAAAAGTTCCATGTACTGGCCGTATTCATCCGACCTCAAACTATAAAACTCGCTGTACTCCTTTGTGTTTCCACCGGTACAAAAGGCATAGGGACCGGTTCCGGTGAAAACCACGGCCACAACGCTTCTGTCCAGGGAAGCATTTTCAAATCCTGCAATAACCCCCTTGACCATCTCGGTGGTGTAGGAATTGTACTGATTGGGATTGTTTAACCGGATCCAGGACACATAAAGCTTATCCACCACGTCTCCTTTCGGATCGGTTAAGGGGCGTTTTTCATAAACCACACCAGGAGTTTCCGTATCCCAATGAACGTCGGTGTGCAGGGCGTGATCTTTCTGTTCGTTGTCTCTTGGCATCCATTTTAAAGTCATGATTTTTTCCTTTTTTTAAGAAATGTTGATAGTCGGTTTTTTGTTCGGTCAATCCACCTGTGGTACTAAAAATCAGGGGTCAGCACAATCCGTTTATCCGGCGGCTGTTTGTGGACCTCATCGAATGTATCAACGATGGTGTCCATCGAGCGCGTCTGAACAAAGGCCTCTATGTTTATTTTTCCATGCAGCACCATATCGAGAACAACCGGATAGTGTTCCGGTAGACACCCCCAGGTTCCAAGTATCTCTGCATTAAACGCCATCAACCGGCCAAAGGCGTATTCAACCTTTGCAAGTCCAAAGCCGATAATAATAAGCCTGCTCACGAAGCTTACCAGGTTCAGCGCAATCTCCTGGCCGCCTTTAGCACCGGTCACCTCGAATATTTTCCAGCCAAAGCCCGGCAGTCCATTCGATTTACAGATGCCTTTGAACTCCTTTGCAACAGTTCTTGGATCTTTATCGCTTGAGTTAATGACAAAGTCAGCGCCGTATTTTAATGCCCGCTTCAGCTTTTCATCGTTTAGATCGATACCGACAACGGTTTTGGCTTCAAGGGCCTTGGCGATCTGTCCCATATACTGTCCGACGCCCCCTGCTATCCCCACAACCACGACATTATCACCCGGCTGTAAATCCGCGCGTTTGGCAGCCTGAAAGGGCGTTGTTGCAGCATCCGCAACCACCGCCAGATGTGCCAGGGGAATATTCCCTCGATCTTTTATTTCACAAAGGTCGATGCTCGGCACCGGAATGTGGCTGGAAAAGCCGCCATATGGTCCCAGACTGTTTCCCGGCATTTTCTGAGCCAGGCATCTGTTGCCCCTGCCTGTTTTGCATAAGATACATCTACGACATGGCATAACAGCCGGGATCAACACCTCTTTACCGATCCATTCCGCGTCACCTGCCACAACCTTGCCTGCAATTTCATGGCCGAGGGTCAGAGGCGGGGTTGAAACCGTCGGGACACCATCGTAAAAGTAACCCAGATCGGTGTGACAGACACCACAGCCTGCAACCTCTACCAGAACCTCCCCATTCTTTAATTCAGGAACCGGTATTTCTCTTTTCTCAAACCTGCCCTCAATGGTCTCTTTTGTCTCTTTGTTATATGAAGTGGGTCGAACCATCTGCCAGGTCTTTATCCGCTCCGGGATTTCTGTCATATTTGCCCTCCCTAATTTTGATGAACTCGTAAAAAGTCCATATTGCTCTCTAAATGACCATTTTGGGGCCTTTTGA
>CAZSON010000088.1:0-11255 GCA_964608375.1 uncultured Desulfobacter sp.
AAAGATCGAAATACCTTAACTTTAGGCACTCCTTTGCTGCAGAACCGATACTCCCCCTTTCAGCGAGGAATCAGTGCCGGGTCCTCTGAACCCGGGTATCTATTTTACCTTCATCTATGCGCCATTTCCCCGCATACACCACATCTATTACATGGAACCATGGGACAGGGTGAAGATACCTTCCCTTCCATAGCCCGTTTATACTCTGCTGCCAGAAACGCCTTATCGATGCCATGGTCGATGAAATCCCAGGGGAGCATTTCGTCCGGATCGCGGTTCCTGAACACATAGAAATTTGGATTTAACGGTGATGCTTTAAGTGTTTTCGCCCAATTCCCCTTGTTCTGGTTGAGCAGAGTTAAAATATTTGAAACCCGACGATCCCCCAGCGAAAAAAGGGCCTGAATAAAAGCCCATCGAGGGACATCGGCATGAACACGCAGGTTGGCAACTTTTTTCAGCCCATGTTTAACCCGTTTGAGCTTATCTTTCAACATCTTTATGTCATCCATTCCCACCCACTGAAAGGGTGTAAACGGTTTCGGAACAAAACAGTTCAGACTGATAGTGATAAGGCCCACATGTTTTTTCGCTCTGCCGGCCATAAGAAACCGGTGTTTGATCTGTTTACACAGTTTAATCATCGCATCGACATCATCCATGGTTTCCGTGGGAAGCCCGATCATAAAATAGAGCTTTAAGTTTAAAACACCGATTTCAACGAAGGTCTCGGTGGCCTGAAGTATTTCGTCTTCGGTCATATTCTTGTTGATGACGCGGCGAAGACGTTCTGACCCCGCGTCAGGGGCGATGGTCACGGTCTTTGTTTTGCTTTTCTTTAGAACCGATAACAGCCCGGGAGAAAGGGCATCGGCTCTTAAGGAGCTAAAAGATATTCTGGCATCCCGCTGCAGTAGCCGATCGCACAACTCCCCTATTTTCGGAAAATCTGAAATGGCGGTGCCGACCAGGCCGATTTTATCGGTCAGCAAATCTGCCTCTTTGAGGCTTTTTTCGAGAACTTGATACGGCCTGAATCTTGGCGGCCTGTAAACATACCCGCTGCTGCAAAACCGGCATCCACGTGGACAGCCTCGGCCGACCTCAATCAGGAAAGATTTGTTGAAAGCCGCATGGGGGGACAAGATGGTACTCGTGGTCGTAACCTGCGAAAGATCTTTAATAAAAATACGCTCTATTTTTTCCGGCACATCACATATCGGTTTAAAGGCGCGGAGTGTTCCATCACCGTGATAGGTAGGCTTGAAAAATTGCGGCACATAGATCCCCGGCACGTTTTGAGCAACGATTTTTAAAAACTGAAGCCGGTCATCATCGATGTTCAGATTGTTCTCAAAAAATTGAGAAAAAAAACGGGGAAGGATACCTTCTGCCTCACCGATCAGAAAGCAATCGATAAAAGGAGAAATCGGCTCAGGATTGAGAAAACAGGCGACTCCCCCTGCGATGACCAGGGGATGGGGGAATTTCCTTTCGCTGGATCGCAGCGGGAGACCTGCTTTTTGGAGAATCTGAAGAATGTTGGGGTAGTCATTTTCAAATGAAATGGAAAAGGCGATGATATCAAATTTACTGAGGAGACGGCCAGACTCTACGGTTGAGATATTTGCGGATGCGGTTTCGTCCGGTTCCCGTAAGAAAGCCCTTTCACAAGCAACCGGTTCAAAGGTGTTGAGAAGGTGATAAACGGTCTGAAAACCGAGGTTCGACATGCCGATGTGATATCTGTTCGGGTAGACCAGAGCGACCTTTATCCGCCCCCGCAACTCTTTTCGCAGTGCACCGATTTCTGTTTCAGCAAAGTGTTTTGATCGGTTTTTGGTCTTTCCTGGCATTTCAGATCGATTTTCAGATGATTGACAAAAGAAGAAAATTATTTTTATACCCCCTGCAACCATCAATCGTCAATCGAAACCCTCGATCTTTAATCCGCTTTCTTTCTCAAAAACGTGGGGATATCCAGATCATCGTTATCGATAACCATCCCTTTATATCCCCTGTAAGTGGCGCCGGTCGATTCGCCGGACGCCTCTTTTACGCGGATAAATGTCGGCTCATCGTAGTCGACTACATTTTGCAGGTCAGCCGGTGTTACATCCCTTACCTTCCCTCTTAGCGGCACCTCGTCAAATCTTTCTGAAGCGATCGGTTCTGTATCGGAACCGATCCCGGTAGCAATGACCGTCACGCTCATCTCATCGCCGAGGCTGTCGTCCACCACCGCACCCCAGATTATTTCCGCATTTTCTCCAACCTCATTGTATATCCGTTCCGATGCTTCTGTCATCTCCTCCATCGTCAAACTGGTGGAGGAAGTGATGTTCATCAAAACCCCTCTGGCCCCGGAAATCGAAATATCTTCCAGCAAAGGGTGGGATATAGCGTTTTCAGCAGCCATAATCGCCCGGTTGTCGCCACTGGCAATACCGATACCCATGATCGCCATGCCTGCTTTGGACATGGTTGTCTTCACATCGGCAAAATCGAGATTGACCAGACCGGGCATCATGATTAGATCGGTGATGCCCTTAACCGAATGGAGAAGGATTTCATCCGCTTTCTTGAACATTTCGATCATCGTCGTATTTTTTGTTGCAATCCCTCGCAATCTGTCATTGGGTATGGTGATTACCGTATCAGCCACATCTTTTAATCGATCGATCCCTTCCTCTGCCTGGGCACTGCGTTTTTTACCCTCAAACGAAAAGGGTCTTGTCACCACAGCAACGGTCAGGGCCCCGACCTCCTTGCAGATTTCGGCAATCACCGGTGCGGCGCCGGTGCCGGTTCCACCTCCAAAACCTGCGGTGATAAAGACCATATGACTATCGACCATGGCATTTTTAATAGCCTCCCAATTCTCGAGGGCCGCTTCCCTACCCAGCTGCGGGTTTGCTCCGGCGCCGAGCCCCTGGGTAAGCTTTTCTCCAAGCTGAATTTTAACCGGCGCCCTGGAGACTTCAAGCGTCTGGGCATCGGTATTGGCTGCAATGAACTTTACCCCGCTGAGATTGGAATCGATCATGTTGTTAATCGCGTTTCCACCGGCCCCCCCGACACCAATGACATTGATCTTTGCTGACTTTTCGTTTTCTACTAAAATAAACATCGTTTCCCCCTCCTTATTCCATTTAAGACCCCTGTTTCAAATTACCTCCTTGAACCACCGTTTCATCCGACTCATTACACGATTAAAGATATTTTTATCTCTGATCCTGAACTTCTTTGAAATCTCATTCTTTGCACCGTACATCACAAGGCCAACCCCGGTCGCATACATCGGATTGTTCACCACGTCTACAAGACCGCTAATCCCCTGGGGTCTTCCAAGGCGGGTCGGTAGATTAAAAACCGCCTCCGCAACATCTGTTACACCATCCAAAAGGGCGGTACCGCCGGTAACAACTATTCCCGAAGAAATCACCCTTTCCATCTCCGACCTGTAGATTTCCCGTTTGATGAGAGCAAATATTTCTTCCATCCGTGGCTCCAAAATTTCGCCAAGGATCTGCCGTGGCAGCTTCCGTGGCTTTCGGCCTCCGGTACCGGGAACTTCGATCGATTCATCGGCGCTGATACTTTTACTCAGGCATGTCCCGTACTTTTTTTTGACCTTTTCCGCTTCACCCAAAGGTGATCGCAGCCCGACGGCAATGTCGTTGGTAAGGTTATTTCCCCCCAGGGCGAGTACGAATGTATGTTTGATGTTCTTACCCGAAAATATGGCGAGATCCGTGGTACCGCCGCCAAGATCTAGCAGAGCGGTTCCGAGCTCTTTTTCTTCATCGGTCAGAACCGCTTCTCCGGAAGCCAGTGGCTCCAGAACGATATCACAGACATCCAGCCCGGACCGGTTGGCGCATTTTACAATATTATGCGCTGATGTTACGGCGCCGGTTACGATATGGATTTTCGCCTCCAGCCTTACGCCTGCCATGCCGATCGGATTTTGAATACCATCTTGGTCATCAACGATAAATTCCTGGGGAATTACGTGTATGACTTCCCTATCCATCGGGATGGCCACCGCACGAGCTGCGTCTATGACGCGATCCACATCATGCTGGGTGATTTCAGATCCTTTGATGGCAACAATACCACGGCTGTTGAAACCGGTGATATGTCCGCCGGCAATCCCGGCATAAGCGGATGAGATTTCGCATCCGGCCATCAATTCCGCCTCTTCGATCGCTTTTTTGATTGAATCGACCGTCGATTCGATATTTACCACCACGCCTTTTCTGAGTCCGATCGAAGGATGACTTCCGACACCGATAATATTGATCTCGTTTTTATCGACCTCTCCGACAACACTGCAGATTTTGGTTGTGCCAATATCCAGACCAACGATGATGTCCTTCTGCCGCTGCATTTAAACCTCCCTTTGATCCTGGGTCGAGGATTCGATCCGTATCGGATTAACAACAATACGTTCCGGGTTACTGAGATTAATCGAATCAAAACCATTGATATTTTTAAGGTTTTTCATTTGAAATAGGATTTGTTTCAGCCATTCATATTTTTCAGGATAGTCATTAAATCCTAACGTTATGGTTTGGTTTTTTTCAAATGCACAGATCGTGATTCCGCTTTCCCGATCCATAAAAATTTTATTAATCGATCGGGTCGGCAAAATGCTATTAAATTGTGACCCCAGCTGAAATACCTCCATGACCGCGCCAAACGGAAGGCTTCTGGGCTTACCGGGTTCATCGAGATCAACAAATTCCAATCCGTTGATGACCGGAAGCCTGTCATCGTCTAGTGGACTCCATTCTTTGAATATTTTCCCCCTGGTGTTGATGATAAATTTTCTTCCAAGATCGACGATGGCAAGCGGTTTATGCTCTGTTATCTTAATCGCCACAGCATCGGGCAATTCTCTCCTTATCTCCGCCTCTGCAATCCAGGGGTGGGCCAAAAGCCTTTTGCGAGTCACCTGCAGGTTTACCGAAAGGATATTTGAATCGGTGTTTACCCTGGCCTGTCTAAGGATCTCCAAGTCGGCAAGCCTGCGGTTTCCCTGGACACTGATATTTTTCACTCTGAAAAAATCGCACTGTGTGATCACGTCATAGCCGAAGATAAATACAACGCTGATCAATAACAACACAGCGGTCCCTGCCGCTGCTTTTGCACCGAAAACAGCGTATCTGACCCATTTGATCGGGTGGGGTTGCAGTTTTTTCTTGAAAGAATTTTTTCTGACCTGTCTACGACCCAATAATCCTTACCTCTGTCTCAAGGTGGATGTTAAATGTCTGCCAAACCTTCTCCTGAATCGTCCCGATCAAAGCGAGTATGTCGGCAGCGGTGGCATTGCCGTTGTTTATGATAAAATTTGCGTGTATAGGTGAAACCGTTGCGCCGCCGATCGACATCTCCTTCAGACCGGCGAGCGCGATGAGCTCTCCGGCTGTTTTACCGGTAATCGGAT
Source organism: uncultured Desulfobacter sp. (assembly GCA_964608375.1). Classification (GTDB taxonomy): domain Bacteria; phylum Desulfobacterota; class Desulfobacteria; order Desulfobacterales; family UBA2156; genus UBA2156. The sequence continues at coordinate 5,459 of CAZSON010000088.1, forward strand.
TTTTAAAAAAACACCCCGCGCTCAATCGGCCGATCGGTTGGTTTTTTTTACGCGTCTTTAGTATTTTTTCCGCCTCTTTTTTCAGCTCCCGGGGGTCTGAAGAATGCAACAGGAATAAACCATCAATAATAAAAGAGAACTGAGGTTTATCGCCCGTTTGATCTTCTTCCCACGAAAGCCCCCGGTATGAAAAAACCAGATTTTCTACCCCTACTCTTTTAACCTCGCCCCATGGCTGCAATAGATCGATTGCTATCAGGGCGGTTTCCATTGAGCCAAGTGCGGTTCCTGCATTCATCCTGATCGCTCCACCGACGGTTCCCGGAATCCCCAAGGCAAAATTCATCCCCTTCAACCGATGTGCGAGGGCGTAGGAACAGAGGTTTTTGATCCTGGCGCCTGCCATTGCGGTCACCACTACCTCCTCTTTCTCTCCAGTTTTTCGCTCAATGGCGTTCAGGCAATCGGTCAACACAATCACCAAGCCTTCAATGCCGCCATCCTTTACAAGAAGATTGGTGCCATGTCCCACAACCACATACGGAATTTTTCTGTTAAAGGACCACTCAACAAGTTCCACAAGCCGCTCAAAGGAGTCCGGTGCAATAAATGCCTCGGCCGGTCCGCCCACCCGCAAAGAGGTATGTCTGGCCATCGGTTCGTCGAAACATACATTTGTACCGAATTTTTTGATCAGCCAGTTTCTTGAATCCGCATCAAGCCGCATCGGTGGTTTCCTGTCGGGTCATTAACGTCTCCTTCAATCCGATTTCATTACTTTGAGCACCTCTTCTCCCACTTTCCAAACATTTCCCGCACCGAGCGTCAGAAGGATATCTCCCTCTTTTAAATTTTTCTGAAGATACAAGATCGCTTCAGGCCCTTGCCGGAAGACGACCTCCCTGTGGCCATGGGCCCTGATTGCTTCGCAGATGCCCTGACCATCAATCCCTTCTATGCGCTGCTCCCCTGCCGAATAAATCGGTAGCACCACAAGCACATCGGATTGATAAAACGCCCGCGCAAAATCATCGAAAAGTGCGCTGATCCTCGTATATCGATGGGGTTGAAAGGCCACGACAATCCGCCGCCCCGGCCAAATCTCTTTAACGCTTTGCAAGGTTAACTTTATCTCTGTCGGATGGTGCCCGTAATCATCCACCACAATAATCCCGTGCGCTTCACCTTTGATCTCCAGCCGGCGCTGAACCCCTTCAACTGTCTCCAGGCCTTGCCGAATTTTCCCAAATGGGATACCTAGCTCCATTCCGACTGCAACACCTGCCAGCGCATTATAGACATTGTGGATTCCCGGGAGATTCAAAACAACTTTTCCGAGATTTTCTTCAAAATGATAGATGCTGAACATGCTTTTGAATCCATCTAAAACCACTTCTCTGGCCTGAAAATCAGCCTGGATGCTCATTCCGTAAGTGGTCAATCGTCTTTTAATTTTGGGAATGAGATCCTGGATCGACTCATTATCAAGGCAAAGAACCGCAAGGCCGTAAAACGGTATTCGATCAATAAAAGATAAAAAGGCGCTTTTAATCGCATCTAAATCAATATAAAAATCGAGATGCTCCCGGTCGATGTTGGTCACTACCGCGATCGCCGGTGACATTTTTAAAAATGAGCCATCGCTCTCATCTGCTTCTGCAACGATATATTCTCCCTGCCCGAGTCTTGCGTTGGAACCGATGCTTTTCAGTTTTCCGCCGATCACAACTGTCGGATCAAGTTCACCTTTATCCATTACTGCGGCGACGATAGAGGTCGTCGATGTTTTTCCGTGCGCACCGGCGACGGCCACGCTGTATTTTAACCGCATCAGCTCCGCGAGCATTTCTGCCCGTGGTATGACCGGAATTGATGCCTTTTCAGCTGCGACAACCTCGGGATTATCGGTCGAAACCGCAGAGGAGATGACGACAACATCCGCCCCGGCGATCTGGTTTTTCATATGGCCTTTAAATATGCTGCCCCCAAATCCCTTCAGGCGCCGGGTAATGTCTGTTGATTTCAGATCTGATCCCGATACCGTATACCCCAGGTTGAGCAGAAGCTCTGCAATTCCGCTCATTCCAATACCGCCGATGCCGACAAAATGGATATGGTATTTTTTAAGATACATCTTTTACCCCGCGATCGTTGCGCATTGATTGCCGGTCAATCGGTAACAGTCATCCACAATCGAAACCGCGGCCCCGGGCATGCCGAATACCTTTGCCCTCGAGGCCATCTGTTGCAGCGCCACTCGATGAGAAGCATAGTGCTTTATTCGATCTGAAAGTATTTCGCCGGTTAAATCTTTTTGGGGGATCATCTCAGCCGCCCCCGCACGTTCAAGGGCTTCTGCATTGATCGATTGATGATCATCTGCGGCAAAGGGATAGGGGATAAAAATCACGCCCTTTCCGACGGCGGTAATTTCCGCAACCGTCGTTGCACCGGATCGACAGATGATCAAATCGGCCTGTCGGTAAAGTGATGCCATGTTGTCAAAAAAGGATTCTACCCGGGCCATGACGCCCAGATGCATATATCTATTTCGAACCTCTGAAAGATCTTTCGCCCCGGTCTGGTGTATAAAGTAAAACTTCTCTTTTTCATCTATTTTTTTTAGCGCTTCCAAAACAGCCATGTTTATGCTATGTGCACCCTGACTCCCCCCAACAATGAGAACTGTCAACCGTCCCTTGCGCTTTTCATCCCCGCCTTCTTTTTCTGCATCCCCGGCTGAATATTTCAGAATTTCTTTTCGGACCGGATTTCCGGTCACCCGCACACGCTTTGAACTGAAACGATCTTTGGTCTTTTCGAACGAAACATAAATCCGGTCAGCTAAATGAGAGAGTATCCGGTTGGTGATACCGGGTATAATGTTCTGCTCATGGAGAACCACCTTGAGGCCTTTAAGCCAGGCCCCGAAAACGACCACGCCGGATGCATAACTGCCGATGCCGATAACTATTTCAGGCTTGAAATTTGTCATAATTTGAACCGATTCGCATATCCCCTTCGGAATTTTTAAGACTGAAATAATCTGTTGCCATAAAGAGCGTCCTTTGATGCCCTCTGCTGTGATACTTTTTTGTCCAAAACCGGTTTTGGATAAGATCGATTTTTCAAAGGGTCTTCCGGCATTAACAAAAAGAACCCTGTTTTTCCGATCCCTCGCCATAAATTCCTGAGCAATGGCAATTCCAGGGAACAGATGACCGCCTGTTCCACCGCCGGCAATGATTACCCGCATAATATTCGACGACTTGCCTCCATTTACATATTTAAGGCCGAAACGCCGGGAGTTCACCCTCTATTTCCGCTGTGACTCACTTCGACTTTTTTCGGCCGGTTGCGCCGATATTCATCAGGATTCCGATCGATGCCATATTCAACAAAAGCGACGATCCGCCATAACTCAAAAATGGCAGGGCAAGCCCTTTGGTCGGGAGGAGCCCCAGGGTCACTCCCATATTGATGCATACCTGAAGCCCCAGCGCGGTGGTAAGGCCGGTCGCCACCAGTGATCCGAAAATATCCTGCACATTTATGGCAATGTTAAATCCCCGCCATAAAATGAACCCATATAACCCCAAGATGAAGAGAACGCCCAAAAGTCCGAGTTCCTCTCCGATCACCGAGAAAATAAAATCGGTATGGGGTTCAGGAAGATAAAACAGTTTTTGATACCCTTTTCCGATTCCAGCGCCCCAAATGCCCCCGGTCCCAAAGGCCATAAGCGAATGAATCATCTGATACCCCTCATCGCTTGGGAACTGCCAGGGATTGACAAAAGCCATGATTCGCCGGATCCGATACGCAGCATCAAACAGCAGAAAATATGCGATCGGCACCATAAGAACAAAAGACGAAACAAGGTGTAAGAAACGCACCCCACCGACAAAAAGCAGTATCCACGTCAAGGCTCCAAAAATAACAACCGAGCCGAAATCGGGTTGAAGGATCACCAGAACGGAAAAAATGCCAAAAACGATCAGGTGGGGCAGGACACCGACGTTAAAATTCCTCAGGTGGTCCATTTTTTTATGCACGGAGTACGCGAGATATATGATCAGCGCAAGGCGGGCAAACTCAGAAGGTTGAAAGGAAAAAACCCCGAAATGGAGCCATCGGGCAGAACCGCCGCCAGAATATCCAAATTTCGTCAACTGGATTGCCAGCAGGGAAAGGAGCGCTAAAATGAGGAGTGGATACGCAAAAAAACTGTAAATGCGATATGGAACATGGCGACATATCACCAATGCTACCATACCGAAAAGCGCAAAAAGACCCTGCTTTTTTAGAAAAAAATAATCGGTTCCAAAGCGTTTTAAGGCAACGGCGGAACTCGCACTGTAGACCATGACGATCCCAATTCCGACCAAAAAAAGAACCGGGAAAAGAAGACGAACGTCATACACAGGCTGTGGCTGTTTAGTTGAAATCTGCTTTTCCTTTATCTCAGTTGTCGAACTTCTTGACAAAATAAATCTCCCCGCTCGGTAAAATCTCTAAACATATCAAAGGACGAACACGCTGGAGACAAAAGAACAACATCTCCCGGAGCCGCCTCCTGGTGGGCGAGGCGCACCGCCTCCTTCATTGTGCAAACTTCGACGGTGGGTGTTGACATCCCAAATATAGATTTTAAACAACTGCCTGTTTCACCCATGACAATGAGCATTTTAACCCGGTCATGCACCGGCCCTTTTAATGTATGAAAATTGGCCTCTTTACCCCGCCCCCCCAAAAGAAGGATAACCGGTTTGTTGAATATTTCCAACGCACGGACCACCGAATTCACATTGGTCGCTTTTGAGTCGTTGATATAGTTGACGTCATTGACGGTTGCGACCCATTCCAGGCGATGGGCAAGCCCTTGAAACGTGTTCAATGCCGCCTGGATACCTTCGGCGGTTCCTCCGGCTGCACAAGCCGCAAGACAGGCTGCAGAGGCATTTTCCATGTTATGCCGGCCGATGAGCTTCATCTGAGAAAAATCGAACGACTCCTGAAATTTCTCAGATAAGTGGACAGATAGATGTTTGCCGTTGAGCGTTGCGCCTTTCTCATTTCGAGAACAGCGGTTGAAAAACAGCTTTGTGATGTTTAATTTTTCGCCTATCAAACGGACCTGTGGATCGGCACCGTTCAAGACCGCAATATCCCCGGCCTGTCGGTTTTCAAACATTCTGGCTTTTGATCCGGCATATGCATAAAAATCCGGATAACGATTCATATGGTCCTTATCAATATTGAGTAAAACACCTATCTTTGATCTAAAGCTTTCAATGGTATCAAGCTGAAAGCTGCTCACTTCCACCACCAGCAGATCCGCTTTCTCTTTCCGGTCTACATAATCGATCAAAGGATTACCTATATTTCCGCCCACAAAAACCCGGAATCCGGAACGGACTAACATTTCACCGAGCAGGGCGGTTGTAGTTGTTTTTCCATTGGTACCGCTCACGGCCACGATCGGGTCTTTTATAAATCGAAAGGCAAGTTCAATTTCTCCCCAAACAGGAATCCCTTTTTCTTTTGCCCTTTGAACCGGCACGATGGTGTGGGGAACGCCCGGACTGAGCACGATAAGGTCTGTATTTTGAAATATCTCAATCTTATGCTCACCCAGCACGATATCCACACCGATTTCGCGGGCTTTATCCGCAAAGGCCCCTAGAGCTTTATCGGTTGAAATATCTGTTATGGTGACAGCTGCACCCCTGTTCCTTAAAAACCGGGCGACCGCAATCCCTGTAATTCCGAGTCCTACGACTAGAATACGCTTTGG
>CAZSON010000089.1:0-10965 GCA_964608375.1 uncultured Desulfobacter sp.
CCATCCTGAGGGTGGTCATCGCATCCTCTACAATCATCATCGGTATGTGGCTGGAACGGTTTATTATCATCGTGCCGACCCTGGCGCATCCCAGGCTGGAGATCCCGCCCGGTCTTTACATCCCCTCCTGGGTGGAATGGAGTGTGCTAGCCGGCTCGTTTGCTCTGTTTATTCTGTTCTATGTGCTGTTTACCAAATTATTTCCGATAATTTCCATTTGGGAGATTCATGAGGGCCGGGAAGTCGGGCTGAAGGAAGTGCAAGAGCGCGTCCGCAGTTACATGCCCACCAACGTATAAAGCGTATGCTAACATTACTTCATTGGAGATCGTCAAAATGAAATTTACCCAAAATCGTGATGAAAAAATTGTCTTTGGATTGCAGCTGGCTCTGCTCGCATCCTTTGTGCTGGCGATGGGGGGCGTCATTGTCTGGATCATCCATCTTATCATCCTGTCCCGGCAACTGCACGATGTGCCGTCGGCCTCGATCGGGATCGGCATTGCGGCCATACCGGTATTTCTGACCCTGCTTACAGTTTTTAATTACGTATTCTGGGGCATGCTGTTGAATCGGGAGGAAGATGTCCAATGATGAAAATACCGATATGCCATAAACCGCTTTTTTCCGGTTTGATCCTGCTCCTTTTGGTGGTGGCACTTTTTGGCGCATTAAACAATGCTGCCAGCTTCGCGGCCGAGCCCCAACTGCCGGAAAATCCGGCCATCGGAAGTGAAGTGTTTATTGCCAAAGGCTGTATCAGATGCCATACCATCCTCGGCGTGGGCGGAACAGTCGGGCCCGACCTGGGGAATGTTCGGCTGCCGCTCAGCTTTATGGATCTGGCCGGAATCATGTGGAACCATTCGCCGGCCATGGAACGCAAATTCCGGGAAGAAAAATTCAGCCGGCCCAAGTTCACCTCGGACGAGATGAAAAATCTCATCGCTTTTCTCTATTTTCTGGATTATTTCGACAAACCCGGCAGCTCCGAGCGGGGGGCCAAACTCTTTCAGGAGAAAAAATGCCGCATCTGCCATGCCCTTGCCCACCAGGGCGGCAAGGTGGGCAAGCCCCTGGATCGATTCAAACAGTATCTTTCCCCTATTTTTATGGCAACAGCCATGTGGAATCAGGGTAAAAAAATGGCACGGAACCCACACAGCGAGGGTTTAAAGGGAGTAGTTTTTCGAAAAGATGACGTCGCCGATATCCTGGCTTACATCAGATCTGCGGGCATCATTACGGCGGAATATAACCGGGTCTATGTTGCTCCCGGAAACCCCAATTCTGGGCAGTCTCTTTTGATTGAGAAAAAGTGTGTCCAATGCCACACCACCGCCAGACACAAGGAAGGCAACAAAATCCCTTTAAGGGCTTTAGACCTGCGGGGGAGTTTGTCCCAGATCACGGGAACAATTTGGAATCACAGCCCCAAAATGTGGACCAGGATGGCCGATTCCAACTTCCCCCCTCCCGAGCTGACGGAAGAAGAGATGGGCGATCTGATGACCTATGTTTACTTTTTGCAGCGGGTGGACGGAACAGGTGATTCCCTGCGGGGAAAACTATTATTTCAGGAAAAAGAAAAGGGATGCCAAAAGTGTCACCCCTTGGGCGGAGTGGGCGGTGATAAGGAAATCGCCCCTGACCTGGCGATCGAAAAAAATCTCGATTCCCCGATTGATATCATCCGGGCAATGTGGAATCACGGCGCTGAGATGGAAGCCAAAATGCAGGAAAAAGGCGTCACCTGGCCCAAAATGGCTGAGGGTGAAATAATGGATTTAATGGCGTTTATTCGATCCCAGAGAGCGCAAAAGTCTCAGGATAAAAATTAGGGCAAGACAGAGAAAACCTCGCCCAGGGGTTTTCATTTTGATCACTCAACACAAATTGCAAGGAGAGATGTTATGAAAGCAGCAGCAATGGTAACGAGCATGATTTTCATTTTTTTAGGACTTATAGCCCTGAACGCGCCGGCCGGGGCGGCACAAAACGAACTCATAGCGAAAAAAGCCGCCAAGGCTCCGGTTATCGATGGAAAGCCGGATAAAAGCTGGAACAAGGTCCGGCCGGTCAAGATTCAATTGACCGAAGGCAAACATCCAAAAGAGGTAACAGCCGCAGTAAAGGCCCTCTATACCGATACGGATCTGTACCTTCTGATCCGCTGGAAAGATGCGACCGAAAGCTACAACCGGGTCTACGAGTTCGACGGGACTCAGTGGGTTAAGCGCAAGGGCAACGAGGATCGTATGGGGATTATGTGGGATATCAACGACAATATCAAAGATTTCAAAGTGAAAGGGTGTGCAGTGCTGTGCCATGAAGATGGCAAATACATGAAAACAAACGGTCCCGCTGAAAGAGGCGATGTCTGGCATTGGAAGGCTCAGCGGACCAACCCGGTCGGCTATGCCGATGACCAGATGCTGACCGATGTTTTGAAAAAAGGAGATGAAGAAACCGGCCGGGTTGCCGACGCCAAGCAGGGAGGCAGTTATTCCAAAAACTGGGACAAGGCTGCTAAACGGCCGAAATATCGGTTTAAGGATAAGAGCCGGTCCGGCGCAAGGCTGATAAAGGCTGAAGCGGTTTCGATTTCACAGGATGACACTTTTGCGAAGGGAATGATTTTGCCCAAGGAAGTCCTGGCAAAACCGGTCGGCAGCCGCGGCGATATTGAAGCCCGGGGGATCTGGAAAAAAGGAACCTGGACCCTGGAAATTAAGCGAGCCCTCAAAACAGGTCATGATGACGACGTGCAGTTTGACCCTGCAAAAATTTATTCTTTTGGTGTGTCGATATTTGATAACACGCATGAAAAAGAACATGCAACGACCACGGATACATCCTATAAACTGATATTTAAATAAGCGCCTGAGAAGGGCGACAAATTGGAGGGGCGGGGGCAAGCCCCTCCATCGTTTCTTTTCCACCCACCCACCTCGTTCGGACCGGCATGATTAGACCGCCAAAATAACTTTACCGGGGCCCCGATGTCAGTTTTGTCCAAGGGCACCGCAGAAAGAGGCCGGTATGTCTGAATTCAAAAAAAAATTTAAGTTTTTTGACATATTTAGACTTCATTATCTGAGAAATATCCTGGTAGTCGCGGTTATCGTTGCCATCCTGTTAACACTGGGCGACATTGTGTTCATCTATCCTGCCTTTTCCAGACTATTGTCCAAATTCGCCGAAGATGAAGCCACCCGCATGGCCACCCACCTGAAGTCCTTTTTCACTGAAAACCCGACTAAATTGTCGCACGATGTCTTTACCTCGCATCTATTCCATGAAATCCAAAAGCATGCCCGGCATTTCAAATTGATGGAAATTGAGCTTTATTCAAAGTCCGGCAAAACCCTCTATTCTACAATCCCCGGCGATATCGGCAAGATCAACACCACTCGGCGCTTTCTTGATTCTGTTGCCAAAGGAAAAACCTTTACCCGGATTGTGAAAAGAGGGTTACCGTCCCTTGAAGGCCAGAAATTTCATGCCCATGTGGTTGAAATCTTCATTCCGATTATGAACCATGGCGCTTTTGCGGGCGCTTTTGAAATTTATTATGATATTACCGATGCAAAAGAAAGTCTCGATAAATTACTGCTGGTTTCCTCGGCTATGACGATCATCCTGGCGGTCAGCCTGCTGGTGGGAGTTATCCAGGCTTTGATCAAAGCCGGTACGAATATCAACCAGCGGGAGCAGGCCGAAGCGGAGTTAAAAACGCACCGGGATCATCTGGAAGATCTGGTGACCGAACGTACCGCCGAACTCTCGGAGGCCAATACAAAGCTCACACTGGAGATCGCCGAACGCCGCCAGGTGGAACAGGCGCTGCAGGAGAGTGAAGAAAAACTGGCCGGGATCCTTAATTCGGTAACCGATGCCATCCTCCTGGTGGATCGTGATCTAAATACAATCTGGGCGAACCCGATTGCCACCGACTTTTTCGGCCGCGATTTGGTCGGCAAAAAATGCTGCGATATCTTTAATTTCCGCGTCAAACCCCACTCGCCGTGCAGTGTGATAAAATGTTTTGAAGACGGTATCAATAGTGAACAAGAGATAAAAATCATCGGGGCCAATGGCGCCCATATGGACTTATGGTGCACGGCGAGCGTGGCATCCCGATCAGAGGATGGTACGGTCAAATCGGTTATCATGGTCTACCGTGATCTGAGCGAAAAGAAACTATTGCGAGCCGAAACCGCCCGCGCCAGTCAACTGGCGTCGATCGGCGAACTGGCAGCCGGTGTTGCCCACGAGATTAACAATCCGATCAACGGCATTATTAACTGCGCCCAGATGCTGATCGACGATGGCAGCGTCTCCGGCGGGCAGACTGATATTTCGCATAGAATCTTGAAGGCCGGTGAACGCATTGCCACGATCGTTAAAAATTTACTCTCTTTTGCCGGACACCGCCAGGAGGAGCCAGAACCGATCCGGCTGCATATCCTGCTGTACGATTCGCTGAATTTTACCGAAACCCAAATCCGAAACGACGGCATCGACCTGCAAGTTGATGTGGCACCTGATATTCCGATGATCTTTGCCCGGGGCAATCAGATTCAACAGGTCTTTTTAAACGTTATCAGCAATGCACGGTATGCGCTGAACGAAAAATTTTCCCAGATCCATGCTGATAAAGTTTTAAAAATCAAAGGGGCGGTGGTGGATGAAAATGACCAACAATATGCCCGGCTGATCTTTTGGGATCAAGGCGGCGGCATGTCGGCCGACATTTTGGATCGGATCTGTGACCCGTTTTTCTCAACCAAACCTGCCGGGGAAGGCACCGGCTTAGGCCTGAGTGTCAGTCATGCGATCATCAAAGATCATGGCGGTAAACTTTCTTTTGACAGTGTTGAAGGTGAGTACGCCAAAGTCATCATCGATTTGCCGCTGGCGATGGCTGAAAAGGGAATCCGGCAATAATTACCCAAGATTATGATACGGCGCTTCCGGTTTAAATATAATTCTGCACTTTTCTCTCCTCATTGTACCGGCTTGACACATCTTTGTCTGTATATTATTCTGTAAACTCAATTTTTATCGGTTTTAAAACTTTTTTAAGTTTGATGGTAAACGTCTATATTGCTCTCTAAATGACCATTTTGGACCGTCGCTTAAGAGGAGATTATGAAAAAATTGGTTTTTGAAAACCAAACTGCTAAAATTAAACTTCTGCGCAATTTTTTAATCGCCTTGCTGTTGATCGCCGCGAGCTTGTCGCTTTACAATGTATATTTTATCTACCCTTCCTTTACCCGACTGCTGATTGAATCTACCAAAAATGATGCCGTGCGGGCCACACGCCACCTCGCATCGCTGCTCAATCTGAAAAAGATGAACCTGGGTAGCCCTTCTTTTAATAAAGATTTTTTAAATGAAATCGAAAAAATAAAAAATGATTTCGAATTGATGAAACTGCATGTCTATTCGAAGCGGGGCAGGACCTTATTTTCGACCGATCCGACAGATGTCGACCTTATCAATCAAAAAAAGGATTTTCGGGAAATTGTCGCCAAAGGTAAAGTCTACGCCAGGGTGGTGCGCCAGGATACAGAATCACTCGAAGGACAAAAGATGGACGCTGATGTGGTGGAAACATACGTGCCGTTGATGAAGGGGGATAATTTCCTGGGGGCGTTTGAAATTTATTACGATATCACTGAAAGAAACCAACAGTTAGACAAATTGGTTACCAGATCCAACTCTGTCTTATTTGCTTTGATTTGCGGGTTATTTGTTGCCATTGTCATTGTTTTTGTCAAAGAGCGTAGCACCACGGCTGTACGGAAAAACGCAGAGGCTGCCCTGCGGGAGAGTGAAGAAAAGCTGGCCGGGATTTTAAATGCTGTGACCGACCTTATTATAGTGGTCGACCAGGCACGCAATATCATCTGGTCGAATCTAACAGCCGCTGAATTTTTCGGCTCGGGCCTGGTCGGTCAACAATGCTGCCGGGACTTTAACTCCTGCAATATACCCGGAATTTCCGATCATATCGAGAGATGCTTTGCCGATGGCCGGAGCCACGAGCATGAAGTGGAGATAACCGGGTCCGATCGGGTGCGAAGGTATTTTTGGTGCACGGTCAGTGCGGCGGTTCGAGCCGGAAACGGAATACCCAAAACTGTGATCGTGGTTTATCGGGATGTCACTGAAAAGAAACTGCTCGAGGCCGAAACCGCCCGCGCCAGCCAACTGGCATCTGTCGGCGAACTGGCTGCCGGTGTTGCCCATGAAATCAACAACCCGATAAACGGAATTATCAACTGTGCGCAAATGCTCATCGATGAGGAAGACATCGCCGGCGAACAGGCTGAGATTTCAAAGCGAATCCTGAATGCCGGCGAGCGGATTGCCATGATTGTCCGCAATCTGCTCTCCTTTGCACGCAATAGACAGGAAGAACCCGAAGCGGTGCCTATTCAGACCATCCTTTCCGATGCGCTCGATCTTACAGAGGCGCAACTGCAAAATGACGGCATAGATCTGCGACTTGACATCCCTGATGACATTCCGATGGTCACGGCCCGAGGTAATCAGATGCAGCAGGTTTTTTTGAACATCATCAGCAACGCCAGATATGCCCTCAACCAAAAATATGCCTTCGCGCACGACAATAAAATTTTTAATATTAGCGCTGCTACAGTAAACGACAACGGCAAAAAATATGCGCGACTGGTTTTTTTAGATTACGGCGTCGGAATGCCGGCCGATATTCTGGACCGAATCTGTGACCCTTTCTTTTCCACCAAACCACCTGGTGAAGGAACCGGTTTGGGTTTAAGCGTAAGCCATTCGATTATCAAAGATCACGGCGCCAAACTCAATTTTGACAGCGTCGAAGGCGAATATGCAAAAATTATTATCGATTTACCGGCCGCGGTGGAGGAGATAGGGGATCAGGTTTTATGATTTTATTGATTGAAGATGAAGAGATTTTGAGATTTACCTTTAAATCGTTTCTTACAAAGGCCGGGCATGAGGTTGTAACTGCCGAAGATTATGATACGGCCCTAAAGGCCATATCCGAAAACGTCCTAGACCTGATCATTGCCGATATTATCCTCAAAGGGCATACCGGCCTGGACATTCTGCGGGAGGTCAGAACTCAAGGCAGGCGGATTCCGGTCATCATGATCACAGGAAAGCCGAGCATCGAGACCGCTTCGGAGGCTGTTCGGCTCGGCGCTTATGATTACCTGACAAAACCGGTGGAAAAAACCGCCCTGCTGAGGGTTACCGGTCTCGCCCTCAAGTACAAAGCGGTTTTAAATGAAAAGGATCGCATTGAATCTGAAAAGGATAAATACCGCTCCGACCTGGAGACCATTTTTTCCAGTGTCCAGGAAGGGATCGTCACCGTAGATTCGCAGATGCAGGTAATGAAGGCAAATAAAGCCTTCGAGCGTATTTGTGGTCCGATTTCGCATGAGATCCTTGGGAAATGTTTTGATGAACTTTCGGGTTCTTGTATGTCATCCTGCAGCAAAGTAGTGCAACAGGTTCTTGAGACGCAACAAGAGGTTCGATCGATCCGGATGGAATGTCGCAATGATCTACATAGGCGACAAATGCTCGATTTAACCAGCTCTCCCCTCAAAGACCGATCTGAGCGCTTTGCCGGCGCTGTTCTGGTGATCAGAGATGTGACGCGGGAAAGCGATCTTGAACGTGAATTGAAAGAACGTCGCCAATTTCAAAATATAATCGGTAAAAGTGGAAAAATGCAGCAAATTTACGAACTGCTCGAAGATCTGGCTGACTCAAATACCACGGTTCTGATTTCCGGCGAGAGCGGAACCGGAAAGGAACTCGCAGCCAATGCGCTCCATTATTGCAGCAATCGCAGCCAGAATCCGCTGGTTAAAGTCAACTGCTCCGCCCTTTCTGATTCACTGCTTGAAAGTGAACTGTTCGGCCATGTTAAAGGGGCATTTACAGGCGCTGTTCAAAATAAGATAGGCCGGTTTGAAATGGCCGACAGCGGGAGTATCCTGCTTGATGAAATCGGTGATATTTCCAATAAGATACAATTAAAGCTGCTCAGGGTGATCCAGGAAAAAGAATTTGAGAGGGTTGGCGAATCAAACCCTAATAAAATTGATGTTCGGATTATCGCCACCACGAACCAGGATCTAAAAGAAAGGGTCAGGTTGAAGCATTTTCGGGAGGATTTATATTACCGGCTCAAGGTTGTAGAGGTCATCCTGCCTCCCCTGCGTGAGCGGATCAGCGACATTCCGTTGCTTATTGAGCACTTTTGCAAGCTGTTTAACCGTCGCTTTAACAAAGATATTGAAGGTATTTCAGACGATGTTATGCAAACATTGTCTACTTATCCCTGGCCGGGTAATGTACGTGAATTGGAGCATGCTATGGAACATGCATTTGTGCTCTGCCGAAACCGCTTTATTGCAGTTGAGCATCTGCCGTTCGAGTTAAAAGAGCACCCTGGATATCCAAAATTATATTCTGAAAAAAAGACCCCCCTTAATCCTCAGACCATTCTTGAGGCTTTGGAAAAGACCGCCGGAAATAAAGCCAAGGCGGCTCGTCTTCTTGGAATAAGCCGCAAGACGATCTATCGCAAACTGTCCCAACATGAAGACCCCATTTAAACCGCTGGTTTATTGTGACAGACCCGGATAAGTGACGTCACACTTATGGGACATGACACACTTTTTTTCATACAGATCTCCTTACTTTCCTCTCCTACAAACTCATAATTTTCTAAATTTTGACAGTCTCGTAAAAGATCATTTGCGAACGATTTTAAGCATTTTGGGGCTATCAAATTTACCGCAACAAATCTTTATCAATGCAATAAAAGACATATTGGCATGCATTTTGAATGTACGTGATGCAACTTAGCACTAAATACCGGCAGAGGTTTAAATGAAGTCACAACTGCTTGTAGGAAACAGCCATGGAATCGGCTGACCTGAAAACGCAAAAGCCCGATGGGAAAAATAGACAAAAGAAAAATTTATGTCCTATTGTTCAATCTCCCAATCCGGAGTGTTATTTCCTCGACATGAGCAGTAATAAAATATCGATGACCATCTATTACTGCCGGAATCATTACACAAAATGCGAGATCTATAAAAGAATTGGACAACGGAAAAAGATCAAACCGAAAGTAAAGAAACAATCTGTTTTACATAAATAGAGGGGGTCCCAATGGGAAAAGAGTCCGATATGAATCGAAGAAAATTTATGGAGGTCGGCATATATGCAATTAGCGGCAGCATTGCCGCTGTGAGCAGCGTTGCCCTGGCCGGATTTTCCATTGGGCCATCCTTTCAAAAAGAACAATCGAAATGGATCGAGATTGAGGCCCCGGATGCGGAGGAGGACTTTTCTAGAGTCGTTCTGGAATGGGACGAAAAGGACGGCTGGCTCACAACCAACGCCAGAAAACTGGCTTATGTCAAAAGGGTCGATGAAAATGAAGTGATCGCCATCAATGCCACCTGTACGCACCTCGGGTGTATCGTGACATGGGATAATGATCAAAAGATATTTAAGTGCCCGTGTCATGACGGCCGGTATGATGCTGAAGGGCGGGTAATCAGCGGACCGCCTCCCCGGCCGTTAGACCGACACAAAACCAAAATCGAAGAGGGTAAGATCCTTCTGGCAACCGATATCGTCCCCTTTGGAGGCAAAAAAGGTGAAACTGTTTAAACGCATCTATTTCTGGATCGATGAACGGCTCGAGATGCATGAGTACTTAAAGAAAGATGTCCTGGACAAAGCGATTCCTAAGGGGATCAATATATCCTACTGTTTCGGCGGCATCACTTTTTTTCTATTCCTGATGCTGGCTGTCACCGGGTATTTCATGACCCTGTATTACGTCCCTTCACCGGATCAGGCATACGACACGGTCGATTACCTGACATTTGAGGTCCCGTTGGGTTATGTGATCCGGGGCGTTCATTACTGGGCGGCCAATCTGATGATTTTAACCATCTTCATTCACATGATCCGGGTCTTTGTTTACGGCGCCTATAAGACACCGCGTGAAATCAACTGGCTGACCGGTGTCTTTCTGTTTTGTCTGGTGATGGCCTTCGGCTTTACCGGGTATCTGTTGCCCTGGGACCAAAAAGCCTACTGGGCCACCAAGGTCGGCACCAGCATTGCGGGTAGCGTCCCGGTGGTCGGTGAATACGTTCTCAGAATCATGCGGGGAGGAAAAAATCTCGGCGCGCTCACGATGACACGGTTTTACGCTCTGCATGTATTGTTTTTGCCGGCAGGCATCTTCATTTTTCTTATCGGACATTTTGTGATGATCCGCAAACAGGGAATCTCAAAACCGCTTTAACTCAAACTGCATAGACTAAACAGGGAATCGTGATGGACAAACAGGCAAAACCCGACGAAATCGAATATTCGGATGAAATCTTTTATCCCTCCTTTCTTTTCAAAGAAATCTTTGTGATGATGCTGATTTTTATTCTGGTCGCCATTATTTTGGCGCTGGTGTTCCCGGTGGGGTTGGGTGATCCGGCCGATCCGACCGACAACCTGTTCCGCCCCAGACCGGAATGGTATTTCATGTCCTTGTACCAGCTTTTAAAATTTTTCCCTGGTAACCTGGAAGTAATCGCCACCGCCATCATCCCCGCCGGGGGGATTATCTTGATGTTCCTGCTCCCTTTTATCGATAAAAGCCCGGAAAAAAGACCACTCAAACGGCCGTTTGCCATGACGGTCATGATTTTGGCTGTTCTGGTGATTGTGGCGCTGACGGTGATCGGGATTTTGTCTTAACCCAATGGCGCATTGACATCGAAATATTTAACAAGAAAATATATGCAGAGAATAGATTAGAGACTAGAGATGTGAAGTAAAAATCATGAAACATAAAAAGAGGAGGTAACAATGAAAAAGATATTTATGATTGTTTTGCTGGCAGCAGCGGTTGGA
>CAZSON010000090.1:0-10703 GCA_964608375.1 uncultured Desulfobacter sp.
TGAAATGGGGATAGAATTTCCATATTAATACCCATCTTGTAACGGCAGGTAAAGTCGGGTTTTCAATTTATCGGGTAAGCTAAACTCCTAAAGGCGAAAAGCTGTTGGTTTCGTTTGGTCGGATTCGGATTTTTTCCATAAGTTCCTCCAAGTTACGTGCCACCATTAAGAATAGTCCAGCGACGGTTGTAGGGTAAATAAAATTTTATATAAATTTAATAATTTATTAAATTTATATTGATTTTTCAAATCTGTTGAAATAAGCAATATACAGTTTTAACCGATTCCTTCTGGTATGGTTTTTCAATCTGGACTGACTCAAATGACTAAAAAGCTTGAGCGGATAACTCTTAGAGAACAAGCTGAAGAAGCCTTAAGGGGTATGATCAGGTCTTACCGGTTTGCCCCTGGCAAATGGATTAATGTAGAGCGGTTAGCAAAAGATCTTGGTGTTAGCCGAACCCCGATAGGGCAGGCATTAAAGGTGCTGGAAAGTGAGGGGCTCGTCAAACATATACCCAAGCATGGCATACGTATGGCGAGTATGACTCTGGATATGGCAAGAGATCTTTATGTGGTGAGGGGTTTACTTGAGGGACTGGCGGGCAAACTGGCAGCCGGAGCAATAAACAACAAGGCCCTATTGCGTTTAGAATCAATTTTGGAAAAACAGGAGCAAATCGTCCAAAAAAAGGACGTTGTGGCCTATTCCAATTCAGATTTTGAATTTCACGGTATTATATATGATTTTTGTGGAAACTGGCTCTTACGTGAATTACTTGACAACATTAAGGCCAGATCGCGGCCCTTCGTTTGTGACATCACACCTATTTTACCCGATCTCTTTAAAGATCACAAAAAGATAGTCGAAACCATAAAGAACCGTGACGGCTCCGGTGCGGAAAAGATAATCTTCCGACATAACAACAGGATGCGAGCGCTAATTGAAAAGGAACAACAAGGAATATAATTTTCAAGCTTAATGAAAACCGGTACCTTATTGGATCAAAATAGCCGTTAAAGAAAAGAGGTTAATCTATGGCATATGCCTTCAAGGACATCCACTGGTCCAAAGAAATCAATATAAAGAAGTATCTGTTACCCCGGAGTTTGGCTGAGGCTTTGGATATGCTGACCGAACATAAGGGAAGGGCTCAACTGATCTCAGGGGGAACCGACGTTATCCCGCAATTACGCAGAAATGATTTGGATATCGAAATCTTAGTGGATATCACCCGTTTACCGCATATGAAAAATATCAGGCAGGAAGCGGGTAAGATTATCATAGAAGGCCTGGTTACGCATTCCCAGGTAGATTCTTCCTCTTTAGTTAGAAAACATGCCGAGATTCTTTCAAAAGGCGCCGGAAGCCTGGGCTCACCTCAGATCAGAAATATTGCCACTGTAGCCGGCAATCTCGTGAGCGGTCATCCGGCGGCCGACACCAGTATTCCGCTTCTGGCCCTCAACGCATCTGTAACTATTGTTTCGCAGAATGGTGAAAGATGTGTTCCCCTCAGCGAGTTTTTTCTGGATAAAGGCAAAACTGCACTCAACTGCCGCAGGGAGGTTTTAACCCGGATCAGCTTTGATGCGATAAAGGAGGACCAGGGAAGCAGCCATCTGAGGTTAAGCAAACGTCGATCGCTGACTGTTGCGGTTTTGCTATGGGCAGCAGTAGTTACGGTCGACAGGAAAGCAAAAGTGATAAGAAATGCACGTATCGCCATGGGGCCTGTGGCTGCAACTCCTTTTCGAGCGAATAAAACTGAAGACATGCTTCGCGGCGCTCCGATAAAAAAAGAGACGATTGAACGGGTAGTCGAATGTATCTCGCGGGAGTCAAACCCAATATCTAACCCGGTTTGGGGTACGGCTGAATATAAGGAAGAAATTATAAAAGTTTTTACAAAACGCGGCCTCAAGCAAGCCCTAAAACAGGCAGGAACACCCGTTGAATAAGAGGTGGTTATGAATCAAGTTGAGCTTTCTTTTAAACTAAATGGTCAGGATACATCCATCCAGATTCTGCCCAATGTGTTGCTGGTTGACCTCCTTAGAGACCGGCTGGGATTAACGGGCACCAAAACAGGATGTCGTCAGGGGGAGTGTGGCGCATGCACCGTGCTGCTCGACGACGAACCGGTAAATTCATGTCTCGTTCCGGCCTTGAAGGTTGAAGGGAGATCTGTGAAAACAATCGAAGGACTTATCAAAGAAGACGGTCGCTTGGATGTAATTCAGCAATGCTTTATGAGTGAGGGTGCCGTGCAATGCGGTTTCTGCAGCCCCGGCATGATTATGAACGCAAAGGCCCTTTTGAACCGGCAGCCGGCGCCGACTGAGACAGATATTAAAAGAGCGATTTCCGGTGTTCTTTGCCGATGTACGGGCTATAGTAAAATTGTTCAAGCGATTAAAACTGCCAGCCGGTACAAAGAAAATAGGTCAGAACACAGCTAATTTATCAAACGATCCTGACTTTAGAAGGGATAGGGGATGGAAAAAAAGATCGAAAAAAAACAAAAAATTAAACTATCGACCAAGGAAAAAGTTGACCTCCGCCATTTATTCAAAACCCCCGCTGTGGGTCTTTCAGTTGCTGGTCAGTCTTTTACAAGGACGGATAGCCGTCAAAAGGTTGCCGGAACCTTTAAATTTGGTGCCGACCTTGGGCAGGAGGGGTTTTTACATGCTAAGATCCTTCGAAGCCCCTATCCCCATGCCTTGATCAAATCTATCAATACCAGGAAAGCCATGTCATTGCCGGGTGTAGTTGCCATACTTACGGCCAAAGATCTGCCCGGTAGAAACGGATTTGGTGCAATTATACCCGATCAGCCGGTGATCTGTGGAGACAAAGTTCGTTTTGTCGGTGACGGGGTCGCCCTTGTGGCCGCAGAAACAGAAAAGCTGGCCCAACGGGCTTTGCAGTTAATTGAGGTTGAATATGAAATTTTGCCTGCCATCTTCAACCCGTGCGATGCCCTCAAGGAAGATGCGCCTAAGATTCATGCTGATGGTAATCTGCTGGCCCATAACAAACTGCGAAAAGGAGATGTGAATAAAGCATTCACAGAAGCGGATGTAATTCTTGAAAGGACCTACCAGGTCCCTTTTCTTGATCATGCCTATCTGGAGCCGGACATCTCCATGGCCATCCCTCAGTCTGACGGAACAATTTTGGTGGAAGGGCCGATGCAGGCGCCCTTTACCGTAAGGAGAAACATCAACGCGGTTCTCGGGGTACCAATTAACAAAGTCCGGGTACGGCAGGTTGGAATGGGGGGTGGTTTTGGCGGGAAGGAAGATTCCCCAATCGATCTGGGTTGCCGGGCCGCTGTCCTTGCAAATTACACCGGACAACCGGTGCGGTTGGCCCTTGAGAGGGAGGAGGTCATGTTACAGACCTGCAAACGGCACCCTATGATCATGAAAGTTAAGATCGGCGCCAAAGAGGACGGCACGTTGCTGGCCTTTGAAGGCATTATCTATGATGAGCAGGGAGCGTACGCCAGCCTAGGACCCATCATCCCTCCCGCCGGCGGTTCCCACATACATGCCATGATCATGATGCCAGGTCCTTATGAAATACCCAATGTCAAAGTGAATGCCTATCTCTGCTACACAAACCATCCTTACGGCGGAGCTATGCGAGGCTTTGGAGCTCCTCAGGTACATATCGCCCATGAACAGATAATGGATGAACTGGCCGAAAAATTGGGGTTAAATCCGATTGATATACGCCGCAAGAATGGTTTCAAGCAGGGTTCTTCCACCTCCACCGGCCAGGTGCTTGATCAGAGTGTTGGCCTGCTCCAAACCCTGGAAGCATGCGCAAAAGACTTCAGGTGGGATCAAAAATATCAGCAGACAGGGTATATAGACAATGAACATACCAAACGCAAAGGTGTTGGGATAGGTATGGGGTGGTATCGTACTAGCATTGGTATTAGCTCTGATGGCTGCGGAGCAAATGTGCATGTCCACGAAGATGGATCAGTATTGTTATTTACCGGCATTACCGAGATGGGGCAAGGTGCTCAAACAGTTCTGTCTCAGATATGTGCCGAAGAGCTCGGGGTTCGGTTGGAAGATGTCCGCTACGTCACACCGGATACAGACATAGTACCCGAATCAGGGCCGACGGTAGGGAGCCGCTCAACAACCTTGATGGGAAATGCCATTATATTGGCAGCACGGAACGTGAAAGAATCCATCCTCGAAGCGGCTTCCGAAATGCTGGGCGTGCCTGTAAATAGGCTGGAAGCCAGGCAGCGGCAGATATATGACAGAGATGATCCAGTAAAATGCGTGACCTTTAGAAATGCGGCCTTAAAATGTATGCAGACCGGTAGACGACTGATTGGTCAGGGCTGGTGGACGCCGCCGAAGGCGAGCTTGGACCCGGAAACAGGTCAGGGGAATCCTTATTTTGTTTATACCTTCTCAACCCATATGGCTGAGGTCATTGTTGACGTTGAGACAGGTGAAGTGGAGGTTACGGATTACGTAGCGGCTTTCGACGTCGGTCGCGCCATCAACCCCAAACTGGTAGAAGGCCAAATCGAAGGGGGGGTCGCCATGGGGCAGGGTTATG
The DNA here is from genome assembly GCA_964608375.1 of uncultured Desulfobacter sp. GTDB lineage: Bacteria > Desulfobacterota > Desulfobacteria > Desulfobacterales > UBA2156 > UBA2156. The sequence continues at coordinate 4,601 of CAZSON010000090.1, forward strand.
CGCTTATGGAGGAAGTGGCGGTTGACAGGGGCTATATCCAGAACACAAGTCTTCGGAACTATTTAATTCCCACATCTCTTGATGTTCCCGACATCAAACCCATTATTCTGGAAGTCGAGAATAAATACGGCCCATATGGGGCCAAAGGTATCGGGGAGATGCCCAACATACCGGCAACTCCGGCTATTTTGAACGCGATTGCAAATGCTTGCGGCGGAAGGGTCCGATCACTACCGGCTGACCCAGAAGCTGTCTTTCGGGCGATTCAGGAGGCCGGGGGACCGCCTGAAAAATAATCACCCGCTGAATATAGGTGCACCAGAAGGCATGTAAGAATAATAAATCATCACTAAAAGCAAGATTGCGGACCCGGAGGCTTAACCCCTTTTGGGGGGAAAATGATAACCCTATTAGATGGAGGATTGAACCATGAAAAGAAAAACCTTGTTTTTGCTCACCATTTGTATTGCGATGACCATCATTTTTGGAATTTCCGGATTCGGCTACGCAGGAGATCCCAAGCAGATTAAGATCGGGCTCATGTTTGGTTTAACCGGTCCGGCCTCGCCGATTGGGCCCGTGCAAATGAAGGGCGCCAAAATGGCCATTAAAGAAATAAATGACGCCGGCGGAGTCCGATTTAAAGGCGAAAACCTTCCTCTGGTAGCCGTGATCAAAGACGATGAAACCAAAGGGGATGTTGCGGTTCGACGCTTCAAGGAGCTTCGGAATGAAGATAAAGTGCATGGTCTTGTGGGCTCCACCTTTGCCGGCATCTCAAAGGCGCTCAACACCCAGATGAAGCGCTTGCCGTTGCCTTACATTTCAGCCTGCGTCGCACCCATGGACATGTTTGAAAAAGGCAAACTGGCGCCGACCACCTTTGGCATCCATGGCACTGCCTATTCTATCGGCTATTCGGGAGCGGCATACATTGCCACCCAGCTGAAGCTTAAAAAAGTATTCTTTCTCGCCCCTGCCTACTCCTTCGGTCGTGATCAGTTCAAAGGCGCTAAAGATGCATTTGATAAATATGGCGTTAAGGTGCAGTATGATGAAGCACCGGTCAAGACCGCCGATTACACGCCCTACATCAACAAGATCGCCGAGGCCAAGCCGCAAATCGTTATGATGGCACAGTGGGGAACCGGCGCCATCGCGGTCTTGAAGCAGGCTTACGAGCTGGGTCTCAATAAGAAGACTAGGATCTGGTTCGACTGGATGACCAATGTCTTCGGCAGCGGTGTGCCGGCAGAGGCCTTAGACGGGGTTTACTCTCTCATGTCCTGGTACTGGAACATGGATGGCTTTCAGGATGAAGAAGTGGTGAAGGCCGGGAAATCTTTTGTGGAAAAATATATGAAGGCCTATGGCGACCCGCCTGACCCATATGCGGGAATGGCCTATGTGGGCACCAAAGAACTGGTACGAGGTATCGTTCAAGCCCAATCCATCGATCCGATGGCCGTTGCCAAGGCAATTATGTCCAAACCCCGCTTTCCTTCCATGAAGGGTACCGGTACCTGGCGAGTTGACCACCAGCCGATATTCAAATACGGCGCTTTCGTAGTAAAAGGCAAGAGTCCCAAGGAAAGAAAAGGCAAGTGGGATCTGGTAAAAGTAGTTGGCGCATACACCGGCACCGATTATTTGCCTAAATTGGGAGCTGAAGGTTATAAATAGTTGATTGGCCTGTAATCGAATAATTTTGGAAGGTAGAGGGTAATTCGCTCTGCCTTCCATCTTATAAAGGAGAAAATGCCTGATATCATCCTGGCAACCGAAGGTGCAACCAAACGTTTTGACGGTCTTGTCGCCGTAAATGCTATTAACTATGAACTGGTGGAAGGGGAATCTGCCGGCATCATCGGTCCAAACGGCGCCGGCAAATCTACATTTTTCAACTTACTAACCGGTTATTACAAAGCCGATGAGGGAACGGTATTCTATCGGGGAAAAGACATTACCAACAGCCCTACCTATGAGCGTGTTATCATGGGCATCGCGCGAACCTTTCAGCTGGTTTCCGTTTTCGATAGCATAACGGTATTGGAAAATATGATGCTGGCTCGCATCAGACAGGGACCAAACTATAGATCCAAAATACGGTTTTTTTTAAAAAACGTTCGTCAAAAAACCCTGATGGATGAATGTTATCAGGCGTTAGATACAATGGGCATTTCTGATAAAGCCAAAGCCCTGACATCTGATCTGTCTTATGGAGCAAAGCGGGAACTTGAGATCGCAATTGCCCTTTGCCTGAATCCAAAAGTCCTTTTGTTGGATGAACCCTTTGCGGGTTTAAGCCAAGTGGAAATCGTTCATATAAGCAATGTAATCACAAAGCTGAAAGGGAAATTTGCCATTGTCATCGTTGAGCACAAGGTATCCAAACTGATGGAGCTGGTGGATCGGCTAAGTGTCATCAATGAAGGAAAACTTATTTGCAGTGGACATCCTGATGAAGTCATCTGTGATCCTCAGGTAAGAGAATGTTATTGGGGTAAGGAAGACATAGTATGTTAGAAGTAGATAGCCTGGATGTGCACTACGGTCACGCGAAAGTTCTGCATAATATACGGATTCATGTCGCACAAGGAGAGCTTGTCTGTATCGTAGGACGAAACGGTGCCGGCAAAACTACCTTTTTAAAGACCATTGGCGGGTTTATGACGCCATCTCACGGGACCATCTCATTTCAGGGGGAAAATATGGTAGGATTGCCTTTGGAACAGGTTGCCCTGAAAGGCGTTAAATATGTATTCCAGGATAAACGGGTTTTTGGTGAACTTACTGTGAGGGAAAATATTGAACTGGCAGCTCATCCCACCTCCGAGAGCCTACCTGAAGCGATTCAGAAGTTGGTGGATATCCATCCTAAGATGGAGAAGCTTTTAGATTCCAAGGCCAAGGGCCTAAGCGGGGGCGAGCGGCAGATTCTTCTCATCGGCAGGGCACTCATCGGTAAACCCCAGTTGCTGCTAGTAGATGAACCGACCGAAGGCCTGGCAGCTAAGATCATTGCAGATATTATAGCTATTCTTCTGAGAATGAAGGCGCATATTTCTATGGTGGTTGTTGAACAGAACCTGTCCACGGTTTCGCGTATAGCCGACCGCATCTATATCATGAAAGAAGGTACAATCCTGCGTGAGATTGACGATCGAGAGATGATAAAACAGCCTGCGTTGTATGAAGATGATCTATGAGGATGTTTTTGGAAGGCTCATGATCCGTAGAATAGAAAGAAATCCGATCTTGACCATAGCAGCCCTTGCGATCGGTTTTACGATTTTCGGAGTTTTAACTTCCCTGCCCAGGATAACCGATTTTATTATTTTTTGTATTTTCGTGCTGGGTTTTGACCTTCTCTATGGGCACATGGGCCATCTCTCATTTGGTCACATGCTTTACTTGGGAGCCGGATCCTACGGAACGGCGATGTTCGCTTATTTCGTCAATCCGAATCCCTTCCTGGCTATTGTAGGTGGAATTTTGACTGCAACCGTATTAAGCGCCATTTTGGGGTCGCTTGCTGTAAAAACATCGGGCGCCGCTTTCGCGCTTTTGAACCTTGCTTTAAATGAGGTTGGTGCTTTCATAGTTCTGGTTCCTTTTCCACAGTGGACAGGAGGGGAAGATGGTCTTTCAGTGGACTTTGCAAGTTATGGATTCATAGATTTCAATAACCAAACCTTCTGGTTTTTCTTTTGTCTCGGTTCATTGTTGTCGGTTACTTATATTGTTATGCGATTTGTTCAATCGCCCTATGGTATATTTCTAAAGGCAACTAAAGAAAATGAGACTCGAGTTCAATTTTTAGGGTATAACACTTACATTTTTAAACTCGTCACATTTATGTCTTCAAGCGCCATTGCCGGTTTTGCCGGCGCACTTAACACCATTAATCTATCGTATACCAATCCCAGCCTGATTGATCCTATAAGGAATGTGGAAGTGATATTTGCTGCTCTCATGGGAGGGGCTGGCAACGTTATAGGCGCAGTCGTTGGGGGAACGGCTTTTATGACCATCAGCAATTATCTTGCCCGGTACCTTATTCGCTGGGAAATGTTTTTGGGAATCGCCCTTTTAATTTTTGCCTTCAAGTTTAAAAGAGGGATCTGGGGATATGTCGGCAAGGTTTAAAATAATGCATACAACCACTGAACGCGTGATCTAAATATGCTTCAATCTATCTTGTTCGGTTTGACCATCGGTGGCATTTTGTATATTATAGCCGTTGGTCTATCATTGACCTTTGGTGCAATGGGAATTGTTAATTTTGCCCACGGACTAATTTATACCATAGGCGCATATGTTCTATATACAATGCTGGCACAGGTGGGCACAGGCTTTTTCGTGGGAGCCTTTATCGCCATCGTGGTTTCAATCCCAATCAGTTATTTCATTGAAAAATTTGTTATCAGAAGATTATATGGCGAATCCATAGATTATGCCATAATCGCCACTTATGCCGTCCTTCTAATCGGAGTGGACACAATTAAGTGGATATATGGTCCCAATCCTTTGCCGATAAGTGACCCGGTGGGCGCTTCCATCAGTTTCTTATCTGTCCAAATGCCGGTCTATCGACTCATTATTATCGCGCTTTCTTTTGTCGTATTTCTTGGGCTCTCCTTGTTTTTCAAAAAAACTCTGGTGGGCAAGATTGTTGTTGCCGGTCTTCAGGATCAGGAAGCGGTGAAAAGTTTGGGAATCCGTGTAGAGAAGTACTTTGCAATTATTTTTGTTATGGGTAGCGCTCTTGCTGCGCTTGGCGGCGTACTATATGCGCCGATCAGCACCCTGGATCCTTACATGGGATTCCACATCCTCATTCTCTGTTTTGCCGTGGTAATTGTTGGCGGAATGGGGAATCTACGAGGAACTGCCTTAGCAGCCTATGGGCTGGGCATGGTCATGTCAATCACAGGAAGGTTCTGGGGCTCTGCTTCTGATGTCATGGTTTATGTAGTAATGGCCATTATCTTAATTTTCAGGCCCATCGAAGTTTAATTCCGACCATAATTTTATCTCCTGCCCGATGCTCCGAAAAGCTAGTTCAGATCGTGTTTTTTATTTTTTAACTTAATAATTGAAAAAATGATGAGGTGAAAATGGAAAAGCGTTTGGAAGCTTATATGAGGTTCGGGATCGTCCATTTCATGGCTTTCCCGGAGCTGGGAGGCGGCAGGGGCCCCTGGGAAGAGACTGTCAGGCATATCGCACTCGATCCTTTTTTTAACGCCATTGAGATCACCCACATTGAGGCTCCAAAGGTTCGTGAACGTGTGAAACAACTTATTCAGCTGGCTAGACTTTCTGTTGGGTATGGAGCCCAGCCCACCATTCTGGGGCAAGGTTTAAATATTAATTCAACTGATGAGAAAGAAAGAAGCCATGCCTGTAATGTGCTCGTTGAACATCTGGATGAAGCACGAAATATGGAAGCTGAAAGCTTCATTGTCCTTTCGGGTAAAGATCCGGAGGAAGCCGAGCGGAAGGCAGCAGTGGATGCACTCATTAAATCGCTGAAGATGTTGTGTGACTATTCGGAGAAAGAGGGCGGGCCCAAAATTGTCGCCGAAATCTTTGATTGCGAGGTCGACAAACGCTGCCTTTTAGGCCCCAGTTCTCTAGCGCAAACTATAGGCGAAGCATTAAACCAGGATCATCGCAATTTCGGTCTGCTGGTTGATCTTAGCCATATCCCTTTGCTCAAAGAGTCTCCCGAACAAGCCCTTATTGCGGTAAAAGAATATATTGCCGGCTTGCATATCGGCAATGCCGTCATTGACCCCTCTTGTGCGGGTTACGGAGATAACCATCCGATATTTGGAACATCGGGCAGTGCAAACGATGTTCCCGAAGTGGCTGAGTTTTTGCGCGTCCTTTTAGATATTGGCATTTTAGATGGAAAGCAAAGGCCGATCATCAGTTTTGAAATAAAACCGATGGAAGGACAGGATTCCCTTGTAATGATCGCGAATGCCAAAAGAGTCCTCAACCACGCCTGGGCCATGGTTTAACAAAAGGTTGACAAGATTCCTCAACCGCATAGTCCGATACGTCAACAGGCATTCAAACCGGATGTTGAACA
>CAZSON010000091.1:0-10702 GCA_964608375.1 uncultured Desulfobacter sp.
TTTAGAAGTATCGTTGCATAGTTCATTGAAAAAACTGTGAACTGTGAACCGACAACTGGGAACGGTTACAAAAAGAGTTACGAAACGAAGTGTTCTGCGCTTTTGCCATATATCATTTTTTCCAGTATCCCGCCGACCGCACTGCATGCCAGTCCAAAAGGAAGGTACCCCGCATAGCCCAAAAGAGGCATCTCAAAAATTTGAAATTTATGGACAAAGGGAATCCTGTACTCCCATTTTGCGAGACTATAATAATTCCACATTTCCCAGAACCAGCCGCAAAAAATGGCGGCCAGTGCCGATGATATCACCTGTCGCCAGTCCCCGCAGCAGATATGCGACAAAATATGCTTCTCTCCCTGAAGCGTTTGCAGTGAAACGATGATTAGCAGTGGAGATACCCACAGAAGAGGAAAAAGGTAATCGGGCCAAACCCCGACACCGCCTAACCCCACAGTGGAAAACATCAGGGCAAAGCAGGCCAATAGCCGGCGATGCACACATCTGACGGAAACAAACTCTCCAAATCCTTTCTTCATCCACGACGCATTGATGAACCAATCCCGGGTTCCCAGGACGGCAGGTAGAACTGTTGAGAAAGAGAGCGTTGCATATCCAAAGTACGTCCACGCAGAATTGTGGACCCCCAGGTAGTACCAATTTTGGACAAATCGGTTCAGGTATTCGAAAAACCACCAAAAGCCGGCACTTAAGGGAAATAAAAGGAGAAAAAACCGTGTGCGATTCCTCATCATGCAATGTCCATTTTGTCGATAACAAAAGCCATTGACGATCAGAATAAACGACAACCACAGTGGCGTGAATGTGTGCGGTTGAAATTTACTGAACCAGGAAAAACGAGTCCATGCCAGCAGCCAGAAAATCGCTCCTGATGATAAGGCGAGCCATCCCCACCAGGGAAATGGGAAGTGAGCTGGGCGATCAACCTTAAAGTTTCGAATGTGAAATATTGCGGTAACTATCAATGGGAAGACAACAACGAAAATAAAAAGAGCGCAGATTGTAAAAAAAAGCGATGAAAAAGGGGCGGGGTGAACGTACAGCTCCTGCGGTGGAAATTCAAAATATCTCAAAACAGGAAAGCCGGCCAAAACAATTCCAAGAAGGGGAAATCCCAAAAGGCTGCCGATCAGCACAAAAAATTTAAAAGCAAACTTTTCCACAGATTGTTTTAAAACGGTAAAGGCGCCGCCCTGTTAAATCGTCGATGATAAGTCGGGTGGACTTATTGCCTTTAGGTTAAAAGTAAATGTGGCCCCTTCGTTGATCCTGCTATCAACGGTGAGCCGCCCGCTGTAGCTTTCGACCAGGCTGTAAACGATAGAGAGACCCAGGCCTGACCCTTTGGGTTTGGTGGTAAAAAAAGGATCGAAAATCGACTTCATCACCTCTTTGCCTATGCCACAGCCGTTGTCGAATACCGAAACGCTGACGTAACTGTTTTTAACCGGATGCATCTTAACCTCAACTTCTCCTTTGCAATCAATGGCCTCAGCCGCGTTTAAAAGGAGGTTCCAGGCAATTTGACGTAGATGCCCCGGATCCATTTCTACCCAGCAGTTATCGATCAACTTTTTCCTGATTTCAATTCTTCCGCGACAGGCACCGTCTTGCTTAAAAAGATCTATAGTTTCCGATAACGCATTGGATAGTTTTATCGCTTCGGCTTTTCCGACCGGAGGCCTGGCAAATAACAGAAAACTGCTGATGAGGTTATTTAACCGATCCGCCTCCCGGGAAATGATCCTCATCAGCTTTTCATGTTCAGGGTCATGGGAAATATCATCTTTGATCAGCTGGATGGATCCGCTGAGGCTGGCCAGTGGGTTCTTGATTTCATGGGCAAGTCCGGCAGCTATTTCACCGATGGCTGCAATCTTTTCAACCCGTTTTACATGATCTTCCAATGCCAACAGCTCCCGCTTCGTCTTTCTTTCCCGTTCCGCCAAATAGCTGCTCAAAAAAGCGACCACAAAACAGGCGGTCATGGTAATGATTATTTTATAAAAAACAGGATTCCAGGCATAATTTGCAGCAACAAGTCCCTCATCAACGCCATAGGGTTTCAGAATACGATAATACTCCAGGTCAATCATAATGCCATATTGAATACTGCAAAGGGAGGCCATGATCATGCTCCCTTTCCTGAAAAGAAGCATGCTCGCGTAAATGATCACCAGCAGATAGAGAAAGGAAAAAATGCTTGAGTAGCTTCCGGTTAGAAAAATGATAAGGGATACAACTACCGTATCTATTCCGATCTGAAAATATACAAAGCCACGTTTTCGCTCGATCCGGTTGATAACAAGGGCATAACCGACAGAGAGGACAAAAACGCCCCCGATAAGGCCAAATAAAATTATTAACGGGGGGTTTAACATCGGGGGAGTCTGGTTGGTTTGAACAAGGATGGTTGATCCGAGGAGCAAAGCCGTAAACAACACCCGGAAAAACATGAGCCATTTCAGCCGGGTTATAAGGTCATTTTCAGATTGTTGGGGCAACTCATTCATTAACCACCGCTTACCACACCGGCTATCTTAAATATCGGAAGATACATTGAAATCACCAAACCGCCGATTACGGTCCCCAAAAATACCATCATCACCGGTTCGATCATGGCGGTTAAGTTTGAAACAGCCTGATCGACCTCTTCATCATAAAATTCAGCAATCTTTTCCAGCATGGCATCGAGTGCACCCGTCGTTTCGCCCACGGCGATCATCTGGCAAACCATTGAAGGGAATATGGCGGTATCGGAAAGCGGTTCTGCCATTGTCTGACCCTCTGCAATACTGGTTCGCACATTGTATAAGGCCACTTCGATAACTTTGTTGCCTGATGTTTTTGCGACAATGTCAAGCGCTTCCAGTATTGCGACCCCGCTTGCCAACATCGTTGCCATGGTGCGTGTAAACTTCGCTACGGCAACCTTACGTATTAGAATACCGAATACCGGCAATTTTAATGACAACTTATCGAGAAAAAGTCTTCCTTTTTCGGTTTTGTATAATCGGCTCATTGCTATGAAAAAAATAATAATGGCACCGAGCATATACAAAGAATTGCTTTTTACAAAATTACTGATGCTAACGGTGATCTGGGTGGGAAGCGGAAGCTCGTGTCCGAAATCCGTAAACATTTCCTGAAACACCGGGATAACGTAAATTAGAATTACAGCAACCACCAGGACCGCAACAATTAACACGATGATAGGATAGGTCATCGCGCCTTTGACCTGCCTTTTCAACTTTGCTGCCTTTTCCAGATAAGCGGCAAGTCGTTTTAAAATCGTATCTAGCACACCGCCGGCTTCTCCGGCTGCGATCATATTTGTAAAAAGTTCATCAAATTGCTTGGGAAATTTTCTCAAAGAGTCAGCAAGGGTTGACCCACCTTCAACCGACTCTGTTATCTGTTTCAACATTTTTTTAAATGTTTTATTTTCCTGTTGGTTGTGAAGAATATCAAGGCACTGTATTATCGGAAGCCCGGCGTCGATCATGGTGGAAAATTGTCGCGCAAATATGATGATATCAGATTCTTTGACCCGCGGTTTAAGAAAAGAAACATTTTCAAAAAGGTCCTTAGGCTTTTTCTTTATTTTGACAGGAGTGATTCCTCTCCGGCCGAGACTGGCACGCACAGCTTTCTCATCAGGGGCTTCCAACTCTCCTTTTTGGAGCACGTTCTTGCTGTTCTTTCCTTTCCATTTAAAAACCGGCATGATCGATCCTCCCCGGGCTATCTGATTTCCCCGTTATACCTTCACCGCATGTAACGATCTGAGCGACTCTTTGTATCTTGTTCTATTATGGTGTAAAAAACACCTCTTGGCATCACTATCTTTTTTATTGCGCCGTCTTTTTTAAGCGCATCCAATCGCTCAATGACTTCGTTTAATCGAATACCCAATATCTGTGAAATATCTTCTCCCGTGCAGGGCCTGCGCCTTATCGTGGACAAAAGCCGTTCGTAAAGGCCTTCTTCGCAGAAATGGCCTTTCTGTTCTGGGGGATGATCGCATATCATATCCGCATGGTGCAGATATTTTGCAATTTCCACCAGGGATTTCTTTTCAGCCGGCACCACCCAGCTCTCAGCACCCGGTCGGTCAAGCGTATTGAGGTGAACGTTGTCCGGTTGTATCAGATTTAAAACCTGTTTTAGTTTTGAAAGCTCATCTTTTTGGTCATTGACACCCGGCACCAAAAAAACTTCTACCCAGAATAGATGGTTAAACTCCTCCTTTAATGTGATTAAACCATTTATAATTTGTGAAAGGTTTAAATCAGGATGAGGTCTGTTGATTTTAGAAAATATCTTTTTGGAAGCAGCATCAAGGGACGCTATGATCAGGTCCACTTCGAGCACCTGCTTTCTTACCTCAGGCAGATGCAGCAGTGTTCCGTTAGTCAAAAGCGCCACTTTGTATTTAGGGTATTCCGATTTTAAATAATAGACGATCTCTCCTAACCCACTGTTGAGGGTCGGTTCACCTCCTCCTGAGAAGGTGATAAAATCGAGTTTCGGATCATCGGCCAGGAAATCAGTGAGTTCTTTTTTTATTTGACCTATCGGAGTGTAAACGTCCTTTTTCAACGTAAGCCGGGTGGTTCTTCCACACTCACAATAGATGCAATTGAGCGTACAGGTTTTATGGGGAACAAGATCCACACCAAGGGACTTGCCAAGTCGTCTGGAGGGAATGGGCCCAAAGAGATATCGATAATTGATGGATTGTCTATTCGTCATTTATTTTAATCGGTTATTAATTTGATTTTACGCCTTTTGTACCATACCTGTATTAAAACAGCAACCGATAGTATGAATCGATCACTAACCGGATCGATCTATCGCTTGATAAACCGGCACATATGTGCCTATGCTCACGCAAATTGATTGATCGATTTAAAGCAGTTTGTTAGCCAATATTATAAAGGAAGACCGGTGCTGTCCAATAAAAAAATGCCGGATAAGGAAAAAGACCTTACGATCATCGCATCACATATAAATGCAGACTTTGATGCCCTCTCATCGATGCTTGCAGCTCAAAAACTGTACCCGGATGCCGTTGTGGTATTCCCGGGTTCGCAGGAAAAAAATCTCAGAAATTTTTTCATCAGTTCTATGGCCTATCTTTTTAACATGGCAGAAATCAATGATATTGACTTTTCCAGGATCAAAAGATTGGTTATCGTTGATACAAAACAGGCCGGCCGGATTGGCAAGCTATCTTCTCTTTTGAAAAATCCTGCAATAGAAATCCACATATTTGATCATCACCCTCCGATGACCGGAGATATAAAGGGAGATTATGTAGTCCATCGTTCAACCGGCGCCAATGTTACTATCCTAATTGAAATCATCAAAGAAAGGGGAATCGATATTTCCCCGGATGAAGCGACGATAATGTGCTTGGGCATATATGAAGACACCGGTTCGTTCAGCTTCCCATCAACCACTGAGAACGATTTCATGGCAGCAGCTTTTCTTGTCTCTGAAGGGGCAAATTTAAATACCATATCGAATCTGATCGCCAGAGAAATAAGCCCCGCACAGGTTACACTTTTAAATGAGATGATACAGTCAGCCATTTACTATAATATCAACGGAATAGAAATTGCGGTAACAAAAGTAACAGCAGACAATTATGTGCCGGATTTTGCCTTTCTTGTCCACAAGATGCTGAAAATAGAAAATTTTAATGCGATTTTTGCGATCGGATTGATGGGGAACAAAATCTATATCGTGGCGCGAAGCAAGGCGCCCGAGGTCGATGTGGGCGCAATTGTCGCACCCTTTGGAGGCGGGGGACACCATTTTGCAGCTGCTGCAACCATAAAAGGCAAAACATTGGCCCAGACTGAACACAAATTGCTCGCGATTTTGGACAGCCAAATTAAGTCGAGGCGCCAGGCAAAGGATCTGATGACTTCGCCACCGATCACTACGAATGCCGATGTTTCATGCAAGGATGCAAGTGACCTGCTCACCCGTTACAATATCAATGCACTTTTGGTGACGGAAAAGTCGAAGGAGTTGAATGCTCCCGGCGGCGGAGAGAAACTTTCAGGGTTTATCTCCCGTCAGATTATTGAAAAAGCCCTTTATCACAAACTTGATCATGTTCCCGTGCGGGAGTACATGACAACAGAGTGGGCATCGGTTGCACCGGATGCAGATCTGGTGGAACTTCAGGAAAAAATAATCACAAACAAGCAACGCATACTGCCGGTTATCGATCAGGGGGTCATGTGCGGTGTCATCACACGAACCGATTTGCTCCATATGTTGATCCAACAATCAAATCATTCCTCCGGTGCTTCACCGAATCCCTACGAGGAACCGGTTCATGCAAGAACCCGAAATATAAATAAATTTTTAAACGAGCGCCTCTCACCGCAGTTGGTCAAAACGCTAAAAACCATCGGCAAGGTGGCTAGTGAAATCGGGTACGATGCCTATGTGGCCGGCGGATTCGTGCGTGATCTGTTTTTGTACAGATCGAACGAAGATATAGACATCGTTATCGAAGGGGATGGAATTTTATTTGCAAAAAAATATGCGAATCTGTCCGGAGCCCGGATTCATGCCCACGAAAAATTTGGAACAGCGGTTATCATTTTTTCCGACGGGTTTAAAATCGATGTGGCCTCTGCCAGATTGGAGTATTACAAATTTCCGGCGGCATTGCCTGTGGTGGAGATGAGCTCCATAAAACTTGATCTTTTCCGGCGAGATTTCACGATTAATACGTTGGCTGTTCAACTGAATCCCGATAAGTTTGGCACGCTTATCGATTTTTTTACCGCACAGAAGGATATTAAAGAGGGGGTGATTCGAGTTCTGCACAACCTGAGTTTTGTCGAGGATCCGTCCCGTGTATTTCGCGCCATACGATTCGAACAGCGCTTCGGATTCTCTGTCGGCAAAGTCACTGCAGGACTCATTGAAAATGCCGTTAAAATGAATTTCTTTCGCCGGCTCAGCGGTCGGAGAGTCTTCGCCGAGCTCCGTCAGCTTTTTGAGGAGGAAAACCCGACCCCTGCTATTCTAAGGATGCAGGATTATAATCTATTTACCGCTATTCATCCTTTACTGGTTATTAATAGTGAACTTAAATCATTGTTTGATTCGGTTAAAACCGTACTATCCTGGTACGATTTGCTTTTCTTTACAGAATCCTATAAGAAGTGGGCCGTTTATTTTCTCGCGCTTATAAGTCAATTTGATATGAAAACTTCTGAGGAGATCTGTAAGCGACTTGAACTTGCACCGCGATACACATCAATTATGCTCAAAGAACGGCTTAAGGCGGATAAATCCCTTGTGGCCCTAGAACGCAAGCAACAGATTTCAAACGGCAAGCTTTATAAAGAACTTTATGGTATTAAGACCGAAATAATTCTCTACATGATGGCCGTAACCAAGCATAAAAGAGTCAAACAGTCCATATCTCATTTTTTTACAAAATTGAAACATATCAAACCCTCGATCCGGGGAAAAGACCTTCTAATAAAAGGGATAAAACCCGGGCCGATCTACCGGGAGGTTCTTCAGGCTGTTTTGGACGCCAAATTGAATGGAGAGCTCAAAACGAAACAGGACGAACTTAATTTTGTGCGCCGGTATGTTTGATGATACCCGCATCCATCAACCGGATTCTTAAAACATCCGATTTTGACGACTGAGGTTCCTTCCTCAGATAGATGCTTGCAAGCGGCAGGAACCTAAATTTTGTTTTATGAACAACGGAGCGACAATATGAACGGGAAGAAACGGATAGTCAGTGGCATGCGGCCCACAGGGCCACTTCATCTTGGCAACCTGCTCGGCGCCCTTTCAAACTGGGTGGATATGCAAAAGAAATATGATTGTTTTTTCTTTATCGCAGACTGGCATGCTTTAACCAGTAACTATGAAGATACTAGCACCGTATCAGAGTATGTCAGACAAATGATGATCGATTGGTTGAGTGTGGGTCTTTCACATGAACAAAGCACCCTCTTTGTTCAGTCCCACATCAAAGAACATGCTGAGCTGTTTCTTCTCCTTTCCATGATAACGCCTGTTCCATGGCTTGAACGAAATCCGACCTATAAAGATCAGATCGTTCAGATAGATAACAAGGACCTTTCCACCTTTGGGTTCCTGGGGTACCCGGTACTTCAGGCAGCTGATATTATCATGTACAAAGCCTATGGGGTTCCGGTTGGACTCGACCAGGTTCCCCATGTTGAAATTACCCGTGAAATTGCCCGGCGGTTTAATTTTTTCTATGGAAATGTTTTCCCGGAACCCGAAGCCATTTTAACCAAAACCCCCAAAATCCTCGGAACCGACCGTCGCAAAATGAGCAAAAGTTATAACAATGCCATTTTTCTATCAAACAGTCCGGATAGAATTAGATCGACGGTTGCCAAGATGATTACCGATCCAAAGCGGGCAAGGAGATCCGACCCCGGTGATCCGGATGTCTGCAATGTTTACGAGTTCCACAAGACATATACCGACACAGAAACGATCAGCAGGATTAACCATGCTTGCAGAAATGCGAAAATCGGATGTGTTGAATGCAAAGGGATCATGGCTGAAAACCTTATTAAGGCCCTTGAGCCGATTCGAGTCAAAAGGCAATACTATGAAGCCCGGCCCAAACTTGTCGATGACATCATCACCGATGGGTGTAACCGGGCAAGAAAAGTGGCAAAGCAGACCATGAAAAAAGTCAGATCTTCGATTAAGATGTGACCATATTGAAAAAACCGAAAAATTCATGTCATAATGGCAATTGTACCCTTTATGCCGGACGAAAATTACACAGTTAAAATCGATGATATTTTTCAAGGCCCTATGGACCTCCTTGTTTACCTGATCAAGAAAAATGAGGTGAATATCTACGATATCCCAATCGCGCTGATAACCGATCAATATCTTGAATACATGGAATGGATGAAGTCACTGAACATCGATCGCGTCGGTGACTTTATAGTGATGGCCGCCACCTTGACCCATATTAAGTCAAAAATGCTGCTGCCGGCCCATGAGGAGGAGGAGGGTGATGAAGACCCGAGGCTGGAGATCACCAGACCGCTTCTGGAATATCTTCAGATGCAAGCCGCGGCAGAGGATCTGACCGAAAGAGACATCCTTGGTGAAGATACTTTTTTCAGAGTTCCGGGAAAAGAGGAATACCCTTCGGACCAAAAGGGTGATTTTATAAAGATCGGTCTATTTGAACTAATCGATGCATTCCAACAGATACTGAAAAATGTGTCGGACGACAAACGGATCGATTTAACAGCCAATGAAAAATCTGTAAAAGAAAGAATAACTGAAATTGTGGACATCCTCGAAGTTCGCGGATCGATCGCTTTTCATTCACTCTTTTCAAAAAATACTACTAAAAGCGATATCGTGCTTACCTTTCTCGCCATATTGGAAATGGTGAAAATCCGCCTGATTCAGATTGCCCAGCATGTCCAGACCGGAATCATCAGGCTATTTTATCTGTGATGGATGAGATTAAAAATATCATAGAGGCCCTCCTTTTTGTTGCCGGAGATCCGCTATCAATCGACCGGATAAAAAATGTCCTTGAGCTTACGGAAACAAAAGAGATCCGAAAAGCAATTGCATCACTTGCAGAGGAATATGACGACCGTAGCGGCGGATTTTTTTTATGTGAGGTTGCCGGAGGCTATCAGATCCGGACCCGATCTGAATATAAAATGTGGATCAAACGTTTTTTAAGATCAAAGCCGATTCGCATCAGTCGGGCGGGGATGGAAACGCTAGCAATCGTTGCCTACAAACAGCCGGTTATACGCAATGAAATCGAACATATTAGAGGGGTTGACTGCGGTGGCATCCTTCGCATGTTGCTAGAGCGACATCTGATCCGCATTTTGGGACGAAAGAAAATTCCAGGCCGACCGTTAATCTATGCAACGACGAAGCAATTTTTAGAAATGTTCAATTTAAAGGATTTAAAAGAGCTTCCCTCTACCAAAGAAATTGAAACTTTTGAAACGCTCTCAACTGAAAGCACGGGACAAGCGCAACAGATCGAATCAATGATTTCTGATGATGAAAAGGGAAAAAATACTTGACTTAAAAAACCGGTAGCCTATTATATAGGTCTAAAAAGTGTTCGCCCGGTGATATCACCCAACTAAAGACGCACATCTGACCACCATCTCAAGGAGTTTGTATGAACAGATCAGACTTAATCAATACTTTAAAGGATAATAATGGTCTTGGCAAACGGGAATCTGAAACAATCATCACGACCTTTTTCGATGCAATATCCAAATCGCTTGCCGACGGTGATCGGGCGGAAATCAGAGGCTTCGGTAGCTTTACGGTTAAGCATTACAAATCATATACCGGTCGAAACCCTAAATCCGGCAAAAAAATCAAGGTGCCTTCGAAAAAACTCCCCTTTTTCAAGGTCGGTAAAGGGTTAAAGGAGATGGTCGACAAATAATTCCAGCGGGCGGTTAACTCAGTGGGAGAGTGCTACCTTCACACGGTAGAAGTCGCTGGTTCAAATCCAGTACCGCCTACCATTAAAATCAAGGGATTATAGCGAATGATGGCTATAAGCCCTTTTTTTATGCTGATTTTCATATTGCTGCCTATATTTACAAAATATTGAAATCGTATTATCGTCATA
>CAZSON010000092.1:0-10656 GCA_964608375.1 uncultured Desulfobacter sp.
ATCATATCTTGAACGGTCATACCATATACTTCCTATATCCAAAACGTTTCGGTAAAATCTTAAAACCTTTGAGAGTATATTATAAAAAAATATGCTTTTGGCATTCAGAGGATAGAAGTGTCAGTTAAAAATATAGTCCAGTTTTTCACGTAATACATCGAATGAGAACAATAATTTTCCGAGATTAAAATTATGTTCGGCTATTTCCTTTTGCAATTTTTTATTATGAATGATCTTATCTATCTCGCTGACGGCCTTATCGGTCAGAACATTATCTTCGATGGTCACGGTTTTAAAACCCTTGCTTCCGATATCCTCCCAATATACAGGTTTATAATTATTTACAAATATGGGGGTTCTCGACAGGATCGCTTCTATAAATGCATTGCCGAATCCCTCGTATTGACTGAAATAGGTACACGCCGTTGCATTTGCATACGCATCGGATAAAGAAAATATCTTTTCTCCTTTTACAGTCTTCCCTCTTGTATTTAAAATGCGATGGTGCGCAAAAACAACGCGATCTTGCAATTTTTGTTTATCAATAATGTCAATAAGTTCTTTATAATATCCCTTCCGATTATCATCGCTAGCACTCCCTGTGATAACGAGTTTTATTTTTTTATCGTCCAATAGATGTAAAAGCTCCAGTGCGGTTTCAATGCCCTTGCGTTTGACGATTCGTGTGATTTGGAAAAGGGGAATATGTGAATTGTTAAAACCTATCGACGGCAACAAGGTCTTATTATAATCGTCCTTTACGCCATAAGGGTCGTCAAAATTCATTACATTAGGTATCATCATGGCATGGATACCGTATCGCTTTTTCAATTCTCGTTTAGAGTAGGAATTTATTACCACATGTTTTGCATGTTGGATTTGAAGCGGAAATGTTTCAGAGATAATGTTCTCAATCTCTGGAAAAGGCGTTTTATATCGGTCACCTCGTTCCCAGTGAAAGTCATGATCATGGCAAATTATCGGAATATGCGTATGTTCGACCAACTTTTTTATCGCCATTCCCATGCTTAAGTGAGCGGGTAGTGCTGAAGCATTTTCCACCAGAAGGATCTCAATTTTATTTTGCATGGTCCATTTAAACATTTTAATAGCAAATCCATCGGATACCCGGTTTAGATGTCCCAGCAATTCCGATGGCTCATCTGGCGGAAAGAAGAAAGCGCGGTTTTGCTCCCACTCACATTCAGGTGAAAAAAAAGAAAGCCCCGGCATAAATGTTTCAAAATCTTCATTAATAACTGATTCTTTATACCTCCCTGATAGAATATAAATGTCGTTACCCATTTCACGTAGAACGTGGAGCCATTTCTCCGTTTCTAATGCAACACCGTCTACATCGCCTATTCTGCCGATTATTACACCGATTCGCATAGTATTTTGCCCCTCAAGTGCGTTGTTATTTAGCTTTTGTCAGCGTGTTGTTTCTCTCTTTCCGCGGTAAGGCAATAGATCCCCTTCCCTTTCCTGGCCGGTTCAAAGCACTGATTGTCGGAAATACAAGCGGCCTTTCTCAAATCCCCTGATTTCCAGCGGTTGATCAATCCCGGCTCCCGTATCAACGGCCGGGACAGCGAAATATAATCGGTCACCCCTTCGTTCACCAGTTGTTCGGCCACCTCAAAAGATCGATTTCCGCCGACTATGATCAGGGGTACATCGATTTTTGCCCGAAATGCTTTAGCGGCATCCTGGAAATAGGCTTCTTTTTCTTCTTTATTGATTCCCACCCGGCTGGGATTCAGTTTTGGGTTGTAGAGCATGCCGCCGCTGATTTCAATAGCATCGATTCCGCTTTCTGCCATCATCCTCCCCACCTGAACCGCATCTTCAAGGCTTAATCCACCATCTATGAAATCCTGTGAATTCATTTTTATCAAAACCGGGTAATCGGTACCTATCGCATCCCTGATCGCCTGAAGGACCTCTGTATGTATTTTAGCCCGGCTGTGGATATCACCCCCATATTCATCGATGCGCTTATTAAAAGCCGGTGAAAGGAACTGACTCAAAAGGTACCCGTGTGCTGAATGAATCTGCACCCCGTCAAAACCAGCTTCTTTTGCCCTTTCAGCACCGCTGGCGATTGCTGCTACTATTTCTTTTATCTCAACGATAGTCAGTTCCTGGCGTGGTCCCTTCGCAATTCCTTCAACATTTGAAGGTGCAAGAGGTGTTTGTCCGGTCAATTTAGCGTTGGCAAAGAATCCGGCATGGGCCAACTGCATGACAATTTTACCGCCCTTTCCGTGTACCGCATCGGTCATTCTTTGTAGACCGGGGATCAATTCATCTTTATACACACCAAGTTGCCAGGGACCTGCCTGTCCGCGGGGGTGAACATAGGCATGGCTTGATATGATCAGGCCTACACCCCCTTCGGTCAGGTTGACCATGCAATCAATCAGCCTGGATGTGACGGCGCCATCATCAGCCGCCATTCCCTCCCAGGTGGCGGACCGTACAAAACGATTGGTCAGTTTCATTCCATTGATTTCCATTGCTTCAAATAATTTTGACATTAAATTCACCTCTATATGAGTATTGGATTAGATTAACTTGAAAAGCTCGCCTTCCGGGGCCGTAAATAACATGGAGAAATGAGAAAAGCAATTTTTCTAATAAATTTATATTTGATGACCTCGTAAAAAGACCATATTGCGCTCTAAATGACCATTTTGGGGTGTTTAGACTAATAATTCAGAAGTATTTTACTTGCTTGATAATGTCAGGGTTTTGTTGTACTAAATAGAGGTTATTAAGTGTTTAAATTGATGAAAATATTCGATATATTGGCGGAAGTGCATGGGAATCGAACCCACCCGGGACGGTTTTAGCGCCCCACACCGGATTTGAAGTCCGGGAGCCCCACCAGTGAGCTGTGCACTTCCTTTTTGGGTAGGCTTGAGATATATTATATCATCTTGTCATTTGTCAATAAGGCCGTCATCTATGTCGAAAGGGGACAAGGATAAAATAAAATGATACACGCTTATTTCGATTGTTTTTCAGGGATCAGCGGCGATATGACCCTTGGTGCATTTCTTGATCTTGGTGTTCCATTATCCTGGGTAAAAAGCGCTCTATCCAAGCTAGCCTTGACCGATTTTGATTTAACTGCAACACCTGTTTTCCGCCATGGCATCAATGCAACGCATTTCCATGTTCAGATTAAAAATAACTCTGAAGCTAGGGATTACGGAGAGATAAAATCGCTCATTATCAATAGCGGACTGGCGGAAAGTGTAAAAAAAAGAAGCATCGGCATATTTGAGCGAATATCAAATGCCGAGGCAGAAATTCACGGTTGCCCGCCTGAAAAGGTTCATTTCCATGAAGTTGGGGGAATCGACGCCATCGTGGATGTGGTGGGGACAGCCCTTTGTGTAGAGTACCTGAATATTGAAAAAATTACCGCATCAGAGCTTCCCCTCGGCAAAGGATTTGTTTCCTGTCGTCATGGAACACTCCCTGTTCCCGCGCCGGCAACCCTTTCGATCCTCAAGGGTTTACCGGTTTATGGAACTGAAATCCAGCATGAACTTGTGACACCGACAGGTGCAGCTATCATCGCTGATCTCGCCGAAGTTTTCGAACCGATGCCAAAAATGATCGTCGATAAAATTGGATACGGCGCAGGGAATCGTGATCTTCAATCGAGACCAAATATTTTAAGGATCATCACCTTTAAGGAAGAAATGCAAATCGATAAATTGGAAGATACGATCGGAATGGTCGAAACCTGCATCGACGATATGAATCCAGAAATATTCGGGTTTATCATGGAACGTCTTTTTGATAAGGGAGCGCTGGATGTCTATTTTATTCCTGTTTTCATGAAAAAAAATCGTCCCGGAACAATGGTGCAGGTTCTGTGCCCGGTAAATCGGAACGAAGAGATAATAAAAGCTATTTTAACAGAAACGACCTCGTCCGGTGTCAGATATCACGACGTTAAAAGGGCAAAGATTGCCCGTGAACTTGTAACGGTCAAAACGCCGTTCGGTAAAATTGAAGCAAAGCGCTTTCAAGACCCTTCAGGCGGTGTTCGGATTGTGCCTGAGTATGAAGTCTGTAGGAAAATAGCCCTTGAAAGAAACATACCGATACAGGTTGTATATGATACCGTTGCGAGAGAAGCTGTTTTGGGCTAGCTTATAAAAACGGATAGTGCATCATTTCTTGCATTGACATGCTGTATGGTAACTTGAACCAGGTCTTCCGGTTTTAGCGTTACACTCGGTTGTGCAGGCAGTTGACATTCGATCATGTATTCGCCGAGAAGCGCCATATAACCGTTTCTCCGCTTATTGAGCACAATCGCCTCTTCTTTTTGCCCGACCCTCTTTTCAAGATACTTCAATAACCAATATCGGTTACGGCGGTTTTGCAAACGGGTGATATTGATCATTAATTGTCCGAGTATCTGAATGATATGTTCAATCTCCTCCTTTGAATAGGGAACCTCAAAGCCGAAGATCGCCCGAAGTTGCCGTTGGGTGACCAGATCAAAATATTTCCGAATCGGCGATGTTGCTGTGACATAAGCATCCAGTCCAAGTCCGGAATGCGGATTCGGTTCTGAACTCAATACAAAACGACTTAACAACTTTCGTTGCATCCAATTCTGAAACAAGGTTCCACCATCTTCGTTATAGAGCCGCCCCCTCGGTTCAGGTTGTCCTCGATAGATTGCCGCAACATTTTGTTTGGCTAAAAATTGAGCCGTCAGCCAATTTGCCATGATCATTAATTCGGAAACCAGCATTCTTCCGGGACTTTCCCGATCTGTTTTATTTAATGAGGGTTCTCCCTCTTCGTTGATCCAAATATTGATTTCAGGTAGTGTTATTTGAACTGCTCTTTGGGATAACCGTTTTTTGCGAAACTTTTGGGCGATGTCATAAAGAACAGCAATTTCATTGTTTTCATCGGCCATTAAATTGACTTCTTGGTAATTGAGTTGGTGTTTTATGCTGACCAGGCTTGGGAAAAAGTCAACATCGATAATTTCGGTCAATCTATTTATTTTGACCATCATACTGATGGCCGGGCGAACTTTTTCAAGTTTGAGACTACATAAATCATCGGCAAGACTCGGTGGCAGCATGGTAACTTTTTGATCCGGCATGTAGATTGAACTTCCGCGACGATTCGCTTCCTGATCGATCATGTCTCCCTTTTTTACAAAATGGCCTACATCAGCGATATGAACACCCAAAATATAGAGATCTCCTTTTTGTTCTATGCTTAATGCATCATCAAAATCGAGCGTGGATTGTCCGTCAATGGTTATCAAGGGGAGATTTGTCA
This sequence comes from uncultured Desulfobacter sp., assembly GCA_964608375.1. Taxonomy (GTDB): domain Bacteria; phylum Desulfobacterota; class Desulfobacteria; order Desulfobacterales; family UBA2156; genus UBA2156. The sequence continues at coordinate 5,332 of CAZSON010000092.1, forward strand.
GATCTTTCCTACGGTTTTCCACAGAAACCATTTGGTCTGAATATGTCTTTTTCTTGGTCAGGTTTTTGGCTGCACCGAGAACTTCATTTGAAAAATCGGTAGGAATTTTTTCTTTAAGAAGCTCGATGTTTTCGTTTTTATTCCAGGAACCCGCCTTTACCAGGAATTGGAACATCAATTCTCCCTCGGCAAGCCCCGCTTTGTCGATGATCGCTTTAGCGATGGCACTAGAGGGGCTTTCCTTCCCGAAAAGGTAAAAAGATTTAAGGACTTCGACAACCCCTGAATTATCCTCGACCGTGGCATCCTGTTCCGGGCGCAAAGCTTTTTTCAGCCAACGGGCCCCGTCCTCAATGGTTCGGTTCCGTCTCTCAGCTTCTTTAGCCTGTTTTGCAATCAGCTTCACTTTTTCCTTTGAATTTGGAAAAAAGCGGTTTTGACTAAATTTAAAATAAAGCTTGTCCTGAAAAAACGCCCTTACGACGGCTGATTGATTGTCAAAAATCGGATTGTCGGGAAAACAAAATTCGGTCATGGTATCAAGATCGATCCATTCCTTTTCTGCTTCCAAAATTTCCCACAACTGTTTAACGTTAATTTGGTCTACAAGGGCATTTCGCCGATCGGCAATCTCTTTCAAAGACCGGACCAGCTTATCTCTTCCCATGGAAAGGTCTAGACAAAAATCACATTGATGTGACAACCGTTTCTCGGAAAGGCTGACTTCACGGTTTGCTTCAGTGACGACCCTTAATTTATGTTTTTTGACTTCCAGAACGACGGCGCACACAATTTTCTGCCGATCGATATATTCGACAACGCTTCCTGATTTCATCTGCCAATCATAGCAATTGAGGGTCTTTAAGTCAACGAAGCAAAAAAGATACATCAAACAGTCGGGTTGTTTCAGCAGATCAATTCTGATATAAATGGATCACAAGTTTACTACTCCTAACTTTCGGATAGTGTTAAGAATGACAGTCTCGCAAAAGTCATTTGCGAACGATTTTGAGCATTTTGGGATAAAGCGCTTTGATAGGTGGTACGTTAAGAATTTCAAGCTGTTTGACGCCATCGGCAGAGAGTTCTTGAAATTTAGTATCAACTATCTAAAGGCCCCAAAATGGTCATTTAGAGAGCAATATGATCTTTTTACGAGTTTGTTAAGGGTGTTAATAAATATTTTGAAATGAAATCCATCAACCTTATAAAACCTTATTTCCTAGAAAATCGCTTCTCTATCCTCTTCGGTCTTATCTGTTTGATTACAGTTGATTTTTTACAGCTTTTTATCCCGCGCATTCTAAAATGGGTCATTGACGACCTGACGCGGTTGCAAATCAATGTTTATGGGTTATTGTTTTACGCCCTTGAAATCGTCGGAATTGCATGTTTGATCGCCATCTTCCGGTACGGTTGGCGGCGGTGCCTTATCGGTATGTCAAGACGGGTCGAAGAAGGCCTGCGAAACCTGCTCTTTGCCCACACTCAAAAGCTCTCGGCTTCATATTTTGATCAGATCAAGACAGGCGACCTTATGGCACATGCGACCAACGACATCCAGCATGTGCGGATGGCAGTGGGAATGGGGGTGGTTGCCTTAACCGACGCTGTTGTTCTCGGCACCGCCGCCATCGGCTTTATGGCATTTATCAATATACGCCTCACCGCATTCGTCCTGATACCGATGCCCTTTATCGTATTTAGCACACGATTTTTCAGTAAAAAAATGCATCGGAGATATCAGGAGGTGCAAAGTGCATTTTCGGACCTGACTGAGACGGTAAGGGAACAGTTTGCCGGAATCCGTGTCATTAAAGCATATAATAGGGAGGTAGAAGAGTTAAAAAGACTCGAAGTGATATCCACGAAATATCTTCAATTCAATCTCGATCTCGCCCGAATCATCAGGTCGTTTTTTCCTTTAATGCTCTTTTTCTCAAATTTAAGCCTTGTCATCGTGCTCTATTTGGGAGGTCGTCAAACCATTTTCTTTTCCATTTCCCCGGGAGATTTTGTGGCATTTATCAGCTACCTTGGGCTCCTTACGTGGCCTATGATGGCCCTTGGATGGGTAACAAACCTAATCCAACGGGGAAGGGCATCGCTCGACCGGATCAATAAAATTCTTCAGACCGATTCTGAAATAAAAAATCTGCCGGGCTTAAAATCAATTCAGCATTGCAGCGGTGATATTGTTTTTGAAAATGTGTTCTTTTCTTACGGCGCTAACTCAAATAAATCGGGGGGCACGCCCGTTCTCAACGGAATTGACCTCCACATAAAGCGGGGTACGATTCTGGGCGTGGTCGGACCCCCTGGAAGCGGAAAATCAACTCTTTTAAGTCTGATACCGCGACTCTACGACGTATCCAATGGGGCGATCAAAATCAATGGAATAAACATCCGGTCAATTGAAATCGGTGAACTCAGATCGCAAATTTCTTTTATGTTCCAGGAATCATTTCTTTTTGCCAGGACGATCCGGGAAAATATTACTTTCGGAAAAAAACAAAGCCTTGATGATTCGTTGATAAATGCAGCTAAACAAGCATCCCTATACACTACCATCCAAACCTTTCCGGATCGCTTTGATACAATAGTGGGCGAAAAAGGGATTGTTCTCTCTGGTGGACAGAGGCAACGGGTCGCCCTTGCCCGAGTTTTATTTAGTAATTCATCTTTTTTGATTCTAGATGACCCGGTCAGCCAGGTCGATCTCGAAACCGGAAATAAAATCATTAAGACCATTAAAAAAATGGCTGGAGATCGAACGACTATTATCGTGTCACATCGTTTCTCGGCCGTTTATTTCGCCGATCAGATTATCGTGCTCGACGGCGGACAAATTGTCGAAACGGGCGCCCATGCTCATCTTATAAAAAATGACGGATATTATGCGAAGACATTTCATCTGCAGGAAATAGAAGAGGAATTCCGTGCGGTCTGATTTCGGATACTTTGAAGAGGATAAACTGGGCAAGCATTATAACGTGAAAATGCTAAAAAAACTTTATCCCTTTGCAAAGCCCTACAAGCGCTTCTTTTTAATTTCCATCGTTCTGGTTAGTTTTATTACCTTGCTTGAATTGTCACTCCCGTACGTGACGAAAATTGCGATAGACCGGTATATCGTTCCTACTATGAACTCATATAAAGACGCATTTTCGAGCGAAAATAAAAACAAAACCAGGTACTATAAAGTGAAGTTGTCTGACCCCGAAAGCAAGGATATCGTACAAAGATACCCGGAGGAGTTTCGGATCGAAGGAAAATCGGCAGAAATCCCATTTGATTCATTATCACAATTGAAGAAAAAAGAGCTTGTCATCCTCCGAAAGAGTGACCTTATCGGAGTGGGTCTAGCTGCAGGTGTTCTACTCATCCTGGTGCTTGCTGTCTTCGGGCTCAATTTTTTTCAGGTAATGATAATGGAATATTCAGGTCAGATGATCATGCACGACTTAAGAATAACCCTGTATGATAACATTCAGGGGCAGACTGTTTCGTTTTTTTCCCGCCATCCTGTCGGTCGCCTTGTTACACGGGTCACCAATGATGTTCAAAACATGAATGAACTATTCACTTCCGTGGTGGTGGTGATTTTTAAAGATCTTTTTCTTCTGGTCGGTATAGCGGGTGTGCTACTCAGCATCGATTGGAAGCTGGCGTTGTTGGCATTTACGACCCTTCCTCTTGTCCTTTATACATCTTTTAAATTCTCGGCGCTGGTTCGCGAGGCGTTTAGGACATTGCGAATAAAGATTGCGGAGATAAATACCCGCTTCTCTGAAACCCTGGAGGGAATGAAAATTATCCAGTTATTCCGACAGGAGGCGGAAAATTATAACAGTTTTAAAAAGGTGAATCACGAACACTACCTGGCAGGCATGAAACAAATTCATGTTTTTGCCATTTTCATGCCGATAATTGAAGTTTTTGCCGCCATTGCGATTGGGATTGTTATTTTTTATGGTGGAAGGGGAATCCTGTCGGGTAGTATAAGTCTTGGCTCGCTTGTGGCCTTTGTGTCTTACATGAGAATGTTTTTCAGACCGATACGAGATATTTCCGAAAAATACAACATAATGCAAAATGCGATGGCCTCGGCAGAAAGAATTTTTCTGATTTTGGACACGAAAGAAACGCTTTCTCAACCTGCAGTTCGAGTTGGATCCCGGCCCACATTGCTGGAAAAAATTTTACATATTGAGTTCAACAATGTTTCATTCCGCTATCTACCTGATGAAATCGTCCTTGAAAGGATTTCATTTAGCGTCCAATCCCAAGAGACCATCGCTATTGTGGGGCCGACCGGGTCTGGAAAAACATCTCTGGTGAACCTGCTTCCTCGATTTTATGATCCGACCTCCGGGGCCATCTACATCAATGGAAAAAATATCACTAACTTTTGTCCTGCGGTGTTAAGATCCAAAATGGCTTTAGTAATGCAGGATCCGTTTCTCTTTTCCGGAACCATACGAGATAATATCACCCAAGGAAATCGCGATATTTCAGAAAGCAAAATCGGCCATATATTAAAAATTTCCAACTGCAAATCGATGGTAGACAAACTCAAAAATGGTTTGAATACACAGATTGCCGAAGGTGGCAAATCGATGTCAAGCGGTGAACGTCAGCTGATATCTATTGCTCGGGCTTTTGCCCGGAATCCAGATCTCATCATTCTTGATGAAGCAACTTCGTATGTTGACTCACAGACAGAAATGTGGGTTCAGGATGCCATTTTCAACCTGATGAAAAAACGAACGGCAATTATTATTGCCCATCGTCTTTCTACAGCACGATACGTTGATAGAATTATCGTGCTGAACAGAGGGAGAATCATTGAAACCGGAACCCACCTTGAACTGCTGGAAAAAAAAGGATTCTATTTCAACCTGCGCCAATTGCAGAACTAAATCCTGGATCCTTATACGCGATCAGGCTTCAATTTTTTTAATTACTTCAAACAAAGAAAAAAAATCACATATTGCTTGTCAAATTATGAGGAGCATGATATTGGCGACCCTTTGATTGCTCAAAAGAACCGATATTTTTTTAACTTCAAACATTGAATGGAAGAGGAGGATTTGAAAAAATGGCTTACAACGCAGTAGAAATGGCTGATTGGCAGATTTCAGAGGCAGCTGAAAAAAACATGCCGACTCCGGATGAGTGGCAAGAGAAACTCGATCTGGAAAAAGATGAAGTGCTTCCGATAGGCAGATTGTCAAAACTCGACTTTCTGAAGATCATCAACCGGTTGAAAGAGAAACCCGATGGCAAATACATCGAGGTAACTGCAATTACGCCGACCCCGCT
>CAZSON010000093.1:0-2912 GCA_964608375.1 uncultured Desulfobacter sp.
GAAACAGGAAACCGAATAAAATGACTGCAGAAGGAAAATCGGTAAATGGGATTCCGTTATTTTATGCACGATCTCATATGTCCACTGAAATCAATAAAACAGGTTTGTGGCGGTTTGTTCGACCACGGTATGCTGAAAAAACCGCCCCCTGCAGTGTTGCCTGTCCAGCTGGAACAGATATTCCCCGGATCGAGATGCAGATCAGCCGGGGATTGTTCAAGGAGGCCGGGGAAACCCTGCTCCGGGAAAATCCGTTTCCTTCAACCTGCGGGCATGTCTGTTTTCACCCCTGTGAAGGGTCCTGCAACAGGAACGAATTAGATGAACGAGTCGCAATACAGGATCTTGAGCGGTTTTTCGGCGATACGGTTTTGTCGCCCGGGAAGGGTAGGGCGATGGACCCGCTTCCGGAAAACGGAAAGAGGGTTGCCATTGTCGGCGCAGGGCCGGCCGGTTTGTCAGCAGCCTATTTTTTGACAGCGCTGGGTTACACGTGCGAAGTTTTTGATCAGCATCCCGAACCGGGCGGGGTCCTACGCTGGGGGATCCCCGGTTTTCGGTTACCGGCGCACATTTTAAAAAATGAAATCGAGCGGATTGAACGCCAGGGTGTTAGGATCCATTGCCAAGAATCGGTGACCCGAGATTTTCTCAATAATGAGAAGGGACGATTTGATGCAATTTTCATGGCCTGCGGACACACAAAACCGCTCAAAATGAAAATTCCGGGGGTGGAGAAAGCATTTGAAGGACTCGCATTCCTCCATCAGATGCGCAGCAATCAAACATCCGGGTTGAAAGGACCTTCAGCAGTGATCGGCGGCGGCAATACCGCCATTGATGTTGTCCGGTCCCTGATTCGCGTGGGGGCAACACCTATTTTGGTATATCGCAGGCGCAAAAAAGACATGCCGGCATTTCAACATGAAGTGGATTTAGCCATCAAAGAGGGTGTGAAAATTATCGAACTGGTTACCCCATTGCAGATTCAGGAGCAAAAAGGCGGGTATCTGCTGACCCTGCAGCGGATGAAGACCAGCGGAAGGGATGATATGGGCCGGGCGAACGTTGTCCCCAACGGATCCGGGACTCAAATCCTGTCTGTCCAAAATGTTTTCAGCGCCACAGGCGCCGAAGCCGGCAAAACCTGGTACCTTCCCGCAGACAATGCAGATAAACGCCTGAATCTGAGCCACACGACATTTACAATGGATGATCGGCCGGTAATTTTTGGCGGTGATTTAACCAACCGGATCAAAAGCGTGGCCGATGCCATTGCATCGGGGAAACAGGCGGCAATGGCCCTGGATATTTATTTTAAAAAGGGCTTGGATGCCATTGAGCAAAGTATTGATGACTGTCGGGTAGGGGATGGGCCATCTCTTTCCATGGAGATCTATCGCAGCGGTGACCGCAAAAAACGAAATCCCCACACTGTTTTGTTTGATGAAATCAACACCGATTACTTTGAATCGTCTCCCAGGGTTCCCGAAACCCGCGGGAGAAATGACATGCCCACTGCACCTGAGCCGGCTTTGCCAACCGAGGCAGCAATAAAAGAAGCCGAACGATGTTTTAACTGTGGTATCTGCAATGATTGCGATAACTGTCGGCTTTTCTGTCCTGAAATGGCTGTGAGCCGGGGTGAGACAAGGCAGATTGATCTGGACTACTGTAAAGGATGCGGCATCTGTATGACGGAATGTCCCCGAAACGCCATTGTTCTGGAGGAGGAGAACATATGAAACAGGTCATGGAGGGAAGCCATGCAGCTTCGGAAGCGGTGCGTCTGGCAAAGGTTCAGGTGGTCTCTGCTTATCCGATTACCCCGCAGACGCATATCGTGGAGGCATTGGCGGCATATTGCGAAAATGGCACCATGGATGCGCGATTTTTATGTGTGGAAAGCGAGCACTCCGCTCTGGCCGCGGTGATCAGCGCTTCGACCATGGGGGTGCGAACTTTTACCGCCACATCTTCACACGGGCTGGCGCTGATGCATGAACTTTTGCATTGGGCTTCGGGCGCTCGCCTTCCGATTGTCATGGCGGAGGTAAACCGCGCGCTGGGGCCCGGATGGAATATCTGGGCCGATCAGACCGACAGTCTTGCCCAGAGGGACACCGGGTGGATACAACTTTACTGTGAAGATGGTCAGGAGGTTTTTGATACCACGCTTCAGGCGTTCCGGCTGGCCGAATGGGTGAATCTTCCGGTTATGGTGGTCCAGGATGCTTTTTTTCTTTCCCATACCCTGGAACCGGTCGATATCCCAGATCAAAACCGGGTGGATCAATTTCTTCCCCCATTTTCATCTGGCGTAAGGCTTGACACCGAAAAGCCGTGTAACATGGGTCAGCTGTCGCCCCCAACGATCTACATGGAAATGCGACAAAATATCCAGATGGCGATGGAACAGGTCAGTTCGTGTTATTTGAAGGTGGAAAAAGAATTTGCAGCAGTATTTGAGCGCCAATACGGCCCGGTGGAAGCGATTGCGTGTGAAGATGCAGAGGTTATCCTTGTCGTAAGTGGAACGATCGCCAGCACCTGCCGTTCTGTCATTTCCGATTTAAGATCAAAAGGGGAGAAGGCGGGGATGGTCAAAATCAAGATGTTCAGGCCCTTTCCTGTTGATTTTGTCCGCCGGGCGGTGAGATCTGCCGGAAAATTGGCGGTCATCGACAGAAATATTTCCTTTGGGGCCGGCGGCATTTTTTGCCAGGAGGTAAAATCCGCTCTTTATAACATTGATCCGCACCCGCCGGTGTTTGGGTATATTGCGGGGCTCGGCGGCAGGGATGTGACACCGGACAGTCTGGAAGCGATATACTGGAAAACCAAAAAGGGCGATCTTTCAAAGGGGGAAAGCTCCTGGGTGGAGACTCAGGAAGTGGAGTTAAGAAATTGAG
>CAZSON010000093.1:3012-5351 GCA_964608375.1 uncultured Desulfobacter sp.
AAAGGTTGAACCGATATGATATCAAAAAATATCCCCGATATAGATTATCTCTACCCCGGTCATGTGGCATGCCCGGGTTGTGGCGCTGCCATTGCCATGAAATTTGCATTAAAAGCATTGGGTGAGAAAACCGTTGTTGTGGTTCCAGCGAGTTGTTGGGGGGTTATTTCAGGCGCTTACCCGCAGACCAGCCTTAAGGTACCGATTTTACATGCCGCCTTTGCCACGGCCGGGGCTACCGCCAGCGGTGTTCGGGCCTCTTTGGATATGCAGGGAGATAGTGAAACCACGGTAATGGCCTGGGCAGGGGATGGCGGCACCTTTGACATTGGATTTCAATCCCTTTCCGGAGCGGTTGAACGAAACGAGAATTTTATCTATGTCTGCTATGACAATGAAGCCTATATGAATACAGGGGTTCAGCGGAGTTCATCGACCCCTTACGGTACCCAAACCACCACCACACCCGGTAGCAGCTGGAAAAAGACCCATAAGAAGAATATTGTTGAGGCTCTGGCTGCCCACCGTATCCCGTATGCGGCTACCGCCAACATTGCGTATCCCGAAGACATGATCCGCAAGTTCACCCGGGCAAAGGATATGAAGCAAGGGGTTCGATTTATCCATGTTTTCGCGGCCTGCCCGACAGGCTGGAAGACACCTTCGGAAATGTCGGTCAAGATCTCCCGACTGGCGGTCCAGTCTAATGTGTTCCCGCTATACGAGGTCGTAGACGGCACAGCGTACACCCTCAATTTCACCGGAGACAAACCGGTGATAGACTACATGAAATTGCAGGGTCGCTTTCAGCATCTGACAGACGATGATTTTGAGCGTATCCAGGGGATGGTAGATAGCGACTTTACACTTTTGCAGGCCAAAGTGCAGAGCACAGGTGTCAGTACGTCTATTTTGGATACGGCATCTCAGAGGAGTGGAGGGACAAAAGCACTGTAGGCCGAAGGTGCATCATCTCGATTGAGGGCGTTCACCTATCAGACGGTCAGCAAACGGGCGCCGCTTTCCAATCTTATCGGGAGCGTCAGACAAAAAGTGGCTCCTTTCCCTTGATCGCTTTTGATTTGAATATTTCCACCGAGGCATCGCGCCAGGATAAGGGCTCCTGCGAGCCCGAGCCCGTGGCCTTTTCTTTGAAGTTTGGATGGGGCGTCTTTAATCTGTATGTATTGCTTAAAGATGCTATCGTGATGTTCAGGTTTGACTCCTGGCCCATCATCGGTAATTTCCATTAGAAGCTGGTCGTTTTTCATTCTCATTTTGATTTCAACCCGTTTTTTGCGGTAGTAAAGGGCGTTGGTGACCAGATTCAGGAAAATCTGACGAAACTTTGTTTCATCCTGTAGCATCTCAAGGTTGTTCACACGTGGCGAAATGTCGAGGAAAACGCCATTTTCGGAAAAAAATTGATACAGTTCATTCTCTGTCCAATTTTCCTTCGGTTCATCGAAAATAGCCCCCAATGCGGTCTCTAGCCCATCCAAAATGACTTCTTGTACCGTGCGGGAGAGTTGAAACCGGCAACAGAGGCATGCACCGGCCTCGGAGCGGCCGATTTCAAGCAATCCATTGACCATCTCGCGGGTCTTTTTGATGTTTTTTGCTGCCCGCCGCAATGTTTTTTCCTGTTGAGGGGACAGGGCGCCATATTTTTCTTTTTTCTCCAGAAGCGAACGGAGACCTGTTTCAACAATTGAAATCGGCCCCTTCAACTCATGGATCAGAAACTCGACGTTAATCTCCTGGAAGAAGCGTTCTGGCGTATCTGATTTTTTCGGATGGTTTTTTTGATTTTTGCTGTCTGTCGCCATTTTTTTTGTCCATAACCTCTTCTTTTTCTTTACCCGTTGTCCGGTCCAAAGCATACTGATCCGCGGGTAAGAACTGAACTGTAATCGTGGTTCCGCCTGATTGTGGGCAATCTTTTTCTCTCCTGCACCGTTCACACAGCTTGATCTTTCCCGGGCAGATGTCCTCATCGCGGGGGATGTAACTGCACCGTTCCGACGACATCTGGATTTTGAAATTGTGCCGTTCGGAAAAAATTTTCATCCTCAGCAGATCGAAACCTTTTCCACCTGCGTTGAAATCGTAAGGGTTTCGAGTTGAGTACTGCATCGTTTCGTAAGTGATAAAGTCGTTCTCAAAAATCAGGCGCTGCTTTTCAACGGTTATTCCGATGCCATAATCCTTGATTTCAAATTCAGGCCCCTTTTTTCCTTCTCGTACCGTTATTTCTATTCGGCCTCTGTCCGGTGTGTTTTCAACCGCATTGCGTATGAGCCCTTCGACAACCTTTTTAAGAACATCCGGCGGTATCC
>CAZSON010000093.1:5451-10516 GCA_964608375.1 uncultured Desulfobacter sp.
CTGGCATTTTCAATCGGAAAGGCAACTGTGTTCGCAATAGTGCTCATCAGTTCCAGATCTGTCTGGTCAAATTCGCCCTCTTTTTTATTGACCGCACAGAGGATACCGATCATTTGATCATGTGTCGATATCGGGACATCAATCATGTTCCGGGTTTGATAATTGGATTGTACGTCCACCTGGTTAAAAAAGTCGGGGCTTTTAGTGGTATCGGGAACAATCACCGGCCGGCCGGTTCTGTACACTCTTCCAGCTACGCCTTTGCCCAGTGGAAATCGGACTTTTTTTATCTTTTCACTGATTTCGTTATTGTCATAACCGGCCGCCCGAAAAAAGAATTCATTTTCTTTGTCGTCGATGAGGATGATCGATGCTCCCTCAAGTCCGATGAGGTCTCTCACCTCCTTAATGATATATTCGAGACGCTCATCAAGGCCCCTAAAACGATACAGCGCCATGGCGATGCGGAACAGGGCGCGGTTTGTCCGGTCGGCCCGTTTTTGCCGGGTGACATCCCGTGCAATTCCCCGGAAACCTTCTATTTTCCCGCTTTTATCAAATATAGGGTTGGAAGAAATTTCAAGGATCCGTGTCTCACCATCCTTGTGAATGATCTCCCATATGATATTGGTGATGCTTTTACCGGTTCTATATACCGAATTCACGCTCTCATAGGCGAGCTCGGCGTTTTTTTTGTTCATGAATTTCCGAAAATTGCGATCCTGAATCTCCTTTCGCGTGTAACCAAAAATGCGACAGAGCGCATCGTTAAAAAATGTGAAATCCCCTCTTAAATTGGTTTCGTAAAAGCCATCGGCTACATCCTCAATAAAGACCCGATATCGGTCCCGGTGGGTTTTAGGGTCTTCAGCTTGCATGGCTCCTTAATCTTTTGGTCTTTCGTCGATGACCCGCAATGCTTTCCCTTCGCTTCTGGCGATCGACTTTGGCTCAACCAGTTCGATTTCGACACCGATCCCCATCATCCCTTTGATATGATGTGCGATTTTTTCTTCCACTTCACGCCACTTTGCCTTTCCGGCTTCATAAACTTCACTTCTCCCTTCGACTTTGATCGAAAGATGATCGAGGTGTCCCTTCTTTTTTACGACGATCACATATTGAGGTTCCACCTCGTCGATATCGAGCAGAAACGATTCAATCTGGGACGGGAAAACATTGACGCCGCTGATGATGAGCATATCATCGGAACGTCCGGTCACTTTATCCATCTTGATCAGCGTTCTTCCGCAAGCGCAGGGCTCACGATACAGCCGTGTGATGTCTTTGGTGCGATACCGAATCATCGGCATCGCCTGTCGCTGAATCGATGTAAAAATGAGCTCGCCTCTTTCTCCCAGAGGCAGAGGCTTAAGGGTAACAGGGTCCACGATTTCCGGAATAAAGTGGTCTTCGTTGATATGGAGGCCTTCCTGGGCCTCACAGTCAAACGATACCCCGGGTCCGCCGATTTCAGTCAGACCGTATGCTTCAAGGGCCTTTATCCCCATTCGTTCCTCAATTTCCAGACGGATCCCTTTTGTCCATGGTTCCGCGCCGAAAATACCCACTTTCAGGGGCAGTTGCCGGATATCGATATTCATTTCTTCCGCTTGTTCGGCGATCGTTAACGCATAAGAAGGGGTGCAAAACAGGGCGGTGGTCCCGAAATCCTGCATCAGCATGACCTGGCGCTTGGTCATGCCCGAACTGGCTGGAACAACGATGCACCCGATCTTGTTGGCCCCCTGGTGAAAACCAAGCCCACCGGTGAACAGCCCGTATCCATAGGCAATTTGGACGATATCTTCGCTTCGAATTCCAGCTGCCCAAAGATTTCTGGCCATGCATTCGGTCCAATGATCCAGATCTTCGGTCGTATACGGGCCGGTGATCGGTTTTCCGGTGGTGCCCGAAGAGGCATGGACTCGAACCAGCTTCTCCATAGAGACTGCGCAAAGCCCAAAAGGATAGTTGTCTCTCAGGTCGTTTTTGACTGTCATCGGGAGTTTGGATAAATCTTCCAAATGCTGAATATCTCCGGGAATTACGCCGGCTTCATCCAGTTTCTTCCGATAGAACGGGACTTTTTCATGAACCCAGTGAAGGGTTTCTCTGAGCTTTTCCGTCTGAAATTTCTCAAGCGTTTCAATCGGCATGCATTCGTACGTATCATTCCAGGGCATAACTGACCTCCTTTAAACTTTAATTGAACCCCGGTTGAACGAGAAAAGCTCAAACCGGGAGGTTGTATGGGCGCTTAACCGTTATATGCTGCCTGGGCAGCGGAATATCCGAGATCAAAGGCCGCGGCATTGATTTGGATAAAATCTTTTTTTGTCCGGGTTCTGATCGCTTCTTTCACATGATCAGAAGAGAGGGGGAGGGTCTTTGTCTGTATCAGCGCACCAAGGAGCACCATGTTGACGGCCATAACATTCCCGGCCTTTTTGGCAAGGGTCGTTGCGTTTAAGGCGATCAGGTGTGCGGCTTTTTCACGAATTAACTTTTGCAAAACATCGAGGTCCGGGTAGACTCCCTTTCCGATGCTTACCGTGAACGGCATCAAGGGTGAAAGATTGGTGATCACGATGGTTTTTGAGTTGCATCTATTAATGGCCCTGAGGGTTTCCGAAGGTTCAAACCCAACAAGCACATCCGCCTCACCATCTGAAATGATAGTGCTTTCTGAATCTCCAAATACGATGGAAGATTCCACCACTCCGCCCCGCTGGGCCATTCCATGGATTTCACTCATCCGAACCGGAACATCCGCAACCAATGCGGCTTCGCCTAAAACCTTCGATGCGAGAAGATTTCCCTGCCCACCTACTGCTACAATAATCACTCTGGTTGTATTCATTTTAAAAAATCCCCTCTTTTTCATTCTGCTCTTATCGGCAAAATTGCATTTTCCGGGCAGATCTGCGCACAGACCGCGCAACCGGTGCAGAGGTCAGGATCGATTTTCACCTGATCGTTTAATATGTAAAATGCTGGGCATGCAATCTCATTTAAACAGATTCTGTGATTTTTACATTTAGCGGTGACCTCAAACGGTTTTCGTTTTGCCAATTTAAGCTGTTTGGCATAAAGAACACAGATTTCTTCGGCAATGACCACCGAAACACCTTTGTAATTCAGAGCTTCCTTTATGGCTTCGATGCTTTTTTTTACCTTGTACGGTTTAATGGTGGTGACATGGGATACCCCGATTCCCCGAACCACCGCCTCTATGGAAACGTGGCCATATCCGGTGAGATTCAAAACGCTCATATCGGCGCCCGGATTGGGCTGATGCCCGGTCATGGCAGTTATACCATTATCCAGGATAACCAGGGTAAAGTTATGGTTGTTGAAGACCGCATTGATCAGGCCGGGTATTCCGGAATGAAAGAATGTGGAATCGCCGATAAAAGCGACGACTTTCTTATCGGTGGTTTTTGAAAAACCGCATGATGTACCGACAGAAGAGCCCATGCATAAAAGAAAATCTGCCATGGAGAGGGGGGGGAGAATGCCGAGAGTATAGCATCCGATGTCGGTTGGATAAATGGTTTCCATCCCCTGTGCCGCCATTTTCACTTCGTGGTAGGTGGCCCGGTGGGAACACCCGGGACAGAGGTTTGGCGGCCGCTGTGGAATTTCCGGAATATCGGAAAGGTCGGTAAGCGCTTCTGGCGTATAATCGATACCATAATAGGTTGCGATCGATTGCCTCACCTGCCCGGGATTGAACTCATAGAGCCGCGTGAGAAGGCCTTCCCCTTTTCCGTTGATTTTCAGCGTCAACCTCTCCTCCTGAGCGAAAGCCTTCAAAGCCTCCTCCATGAACGGCTCGCCTTCTTCGACCACCAGCACCTTTTCGCACCCTTTTAAGAAATCCTTGATCAAACGCGAGGGGAGGGGGTGTGAAAAGCCGATGCGAAGTATTTTGCTTTCTGTTTTAATCCCCAGATCGTTTACAGCATCCTGAACGTAATTGTAGCTGACCCCATTGCAGACAATTCCCCAGGCGCCGGTCCCGATGATAAAATTGTGGGGAGAACTTTCGGAAATTTTTTCAGCTTTTTCGAGATTGTCCAATAATCTGCCATGAAGTTTTCTGGCCACCATCGGAATCGGAACCTGAGTAAAAGGATCCTTTTTGTAATCGCCTTTGGAATTGATTGTTCCGATTTTTCCCAGCGTAACAGGGCCGGTCGAGTGATTGATCCGCGTGGTGGTTCTCATAATAACCGGCTCTCCGAGTGTTTCTGAAAGGTCAAGGGCGTATGGAACCATTTCCTTTGCTTCCTCAACAGAAGAGGGTTCGATCATCGGAAGCCCGGCCATTTTGCTGTAATAACGGTTGTCCTGTTCGTTCTGGCTTGAAAACATATACGGATCGTCTGCTGTCAGAAGCACCATACCTGCCTTGACGCCGATATAGGCGAGCGTCAACAGCGGGTCAGCTGCCACATTGACCCCGACGTGCTTCATCACGCACATGCTGCGAACACCGGTGTTTGCTGCTGCTGCTGCCACTTCGAGTGCGACCTTTTCATTGGTACTGTATTCAAAATAAAGATCACTTTCCTGTGCAACCTGGAAGAAATTCATTGAAATTTCCGAAGAGGGTGTTCCCGGATAGGTGGTTGCCACCGCAACACCTGCCTCGATCGCACCGCGGGCGATCGATTCATTCCCGAGAAGAAGTATTTTCCGGCCCGGGTGATCCTGAAGTAATTTGTGCATAACTGTATCCTTTTTTCGTTTGTGAATCGAAATAAAAGCTACATTACAGCTACATTTTTTCATAGTCAAGCAAAAATGGATCGATTCCAGAATTGTCTCAATAACTTAATTTTTTAATGGTTCATCTGTTTTCCATTGAAATTTCATTTCAGTTCCAACATAATAATTACTACCTCAAGTTTCGCATCCCCAATGGGGCATGGTGCCGCATCTGGTGTGGGGTAAATAAAATTTTTTGGAAAAACTATGAGGCAATCAATTTGAACCGGTATACATAAAGTAATCACCGTACACAGGCACGCGATGGTCTGGTTTCTTTTGTAATATC